>CAJKHT010000055.1 GCA_905199755.1 uncultured Eubacteriales bacterium
TAAAATACCGAGGAGGAAATTAATTATGGTAACAGCAGGAGATTTCAGAAACGGCGTTACATTTGAATTGGAAGGCGGCGTATGGCAGATTGTTGAATTCCAGCATGTTAAGCCGGGAAAGGGCGCTGCTTTTGTAAGAACAAAGATAAAGAACGTTATTACGGGAAGTGTTGTTGAAAAAACTTTCAGACCTACAGAAAAGTTTGAAAACGCATATATTGAAAGAAAGGATATGCAGTATTCGTATTCCGACGGAGATTTGTATTATTTCATGGATCAGGAAACCTTTGATATGATTCCCATAGGTAAGGATCAGGTTGGCGATGCTATGAAATTCGTAAAAGAAAATGATGTATGTAAGATTCTTTCGTACAAGGGCAATGTATTTGATATAGAGCCGCCTACATTTGTTGAGCTGGCTATCACCGAAACGGAACCCGGCTTTGCGGGAAATACGGCTACAGGTGCAACAAAGCCCGCAACTCTTGAAACGGGTGCGGTTATTCAGGTACCTCTGTTCGTTGACGGAAGCGATATAATAAGAGTAGATACACGTACGGGTGAATACATGGAGCGTGTAAACAAGTAAACATCTGTAAAGGAATGATTGTAGCATGAGTGATATATTAAAAAAGGTATCATATCTGAGAGGATTTGCGGACGGTTTGGATATAAGTCCCAAAAGCGAAGAGGGAAAGCTTATATCAAAAATGCTTGACGTTCTTGATGATATGGCTGAAGAAATCGATGAGCTTAAACTAAATCAGATAGAGAACGATAAAATTCTTGAGGATATAGAGGATGAGCTTTACGAGATA
This sequence comes from uncultured Eubacteriales bacterium, assembly GCA_905199755.1. GTDB lineage: Bacteria > Bacillota > Clostridia > UBA1381 > UBA1381 > UBA4716. The sequence continues at coordinate 819 of CAJKHT010000055.1, forward strand.
ACCGAGGACATGTACGGCTTTGACGAGGATGAAGATGACGAGGACGGCGACTGGGACGATGAAGATGACAGCGATGATGACGATTCATGGCTGGATGATGATATAGATGTTCCCGAGGGCGATGTTTTTGAAATTCAGTGTCCCGGCTGCGGCGAAGATGTGATGGTTGATTTTGATATGCTCGACAGCTCAAATGCAATAATCTGTCCGAATTGTCACGAAGAAATTGAACTCGAGTTTAATTTTGAGGACGAGGACGAAGATAAAAACTAAAATGGTTTATACGGCGGACATTACCGGGAAACGGACTGTCTGCCGTGTTTTTATGTTGCGGAAAGGACGGATTTGTTATGAAAGGCATTTATATCCATATTCCGTTTTGTGTAAGAAAATGCCGCTATTGTGATTTTGTATCGTACCCGAACATGGAAGAAAGCTTTGACAGGTATCTTGATGCGGTTTTCAAGGAAATGGAGCAGTATCGCGGAGAAAAGGCGGATACCGTATTTATAGGCGGCGGTACTCCTACGGCACTCGGTGCGCATCAGCTTGACAGCCTTGTAAAAAAATGCTTTGAAGTTTTTGATATTAAAAGCGGATATGAATTCAGTATAGAGGCAAATCCGGGAACGATAGATGATGAAAAGGCAAAAGTGCTGCTTGCGGACGGGGTGAATCGTATAAGTGTAGGTGTGCAGTCGTTTGATAATTCGGAATTAAAAATGCTTGGCAGAATACACAGCGCCCAAACGGCATATAATACTATTTGCAGGCTTAATGAACTGGGATTTTTAAACATAAATGCGGATATAATGACGGCGCTGCCCGAACAGACATCGGAAAAACTGATGTGTACGTTAAATACCGCCTCAGAACTGCCCGTTACGCATATAAGTGCGTACAGCCTTATAATAGAGGACAACACTCCCATGGCTGAGGATTACCAAAAGGGAAAGCTTGTGCTGCCGGATGAGGACAGCGACAGGAATATGTTTGACGAAGCTGTGAGACTGCTTGAAAAAAACGGATTTCATCGGTATGAAATTTCAAATTTTGCAAAAGACGGTTTCGAATGCAGACACAATATAAAATATTGGCAGTGTGATGAATATATAGGCTTGGGTGCAGCGGCACATTCATATGACGGAAAAAGCCGTTTTTTCAACACCTCAGATATAAAACGGTATATGTCGGGCGATTTCGGACGTCATGACGATGCTTTGACCTTGAATGATAAAATTTCCGAGTTTATTTTTCTCGGCATGCGCATGAAATGCGGAATAAGCGCTGCGGAATTTCAAAAGAGATTTAATATTGATTTTAAACAACGGTACGAAAAATTGCTTGACAAATTCATAAACGGCGGATTTATTGCCGAAAAAGACGGAAGATATATGTTTACCGACAGGGGATTTGATGTGTCAAATTCCATATTGTGCGAATTTGTGTGTTAAAATTGTTAACAATTTATGAAATGTAAGAAAAAGCACTTGACATACGTCTTTGATAGTGGTAAATTATACTTGTTAGCACTCAAGGGGCTTGAGTGCTAACAGGGTTCGGTTAATAAGGAGGAGATTGATGTGGACTTAAATGACAGAAAAAGAAAAATCCTCCAGGCAATTATTGACGAATATATCGGTACGGCAGAACCGGTAGGTTCAAGAGCCATTTCAAAAAATCAGGAGCTTGGTCTTTCAAGTGCAACCATAAGAAATGAAATGGCGGATCTTGAGGAAATGGGTTATCTCATACAGCCGCATACCTCGGCAGGGCGTGTTCCGTCCGATGAGGGATACAGATTTTACGTAAATCAGCTTATGCAGAGATACCAGTTGGGTATGGAGGCAATCGCAAGGCTTCAGCGTGAGCTTGAAACAAAGGTAAATCAGCTGGAAAAGGTAATCCGGCGCGCAGGACTTATAACCTCGGCGCTGACCGAATATGCAACCGTTGTTACGGCACCGTCGCAGCAGAATACCACAATTAACAAAATTGACCTTGTGCCGATAGGTGCAAACAAGATAATGCTTATAGTGGTTACTCATACGGTGCGTAATCAGATAATGACTACCGATATAAGCTCCGATATATGCACACAGCTGTCGGAAATTTTAAACAAAAATCTTTGCGGACTGACGGGAGACGAGATAACCTTTGATAAGATAAAGGATATTGAAGCTGAAATTCAGACAAAACTTTCACTGCACCCGAAGGTTCTGATAAATATAATGAATTTTGTGTATAATACGATAACTGTTCCCGAGGATACGGAGATATATGTGGATAATGCGAAATCCATATTAAAATATCCCGAATATCATGATGTCGGAAAGGCACGTGAAATGCTTAGCTTTCTGGAGGATAAGGAAAAGCTTAAAAAACTGGTAAGCGGCAGCAGCAGCGAGGGAGTGAGTGCAAAAATCGGCAAGGAAAATGAATTTGAAATCCTGAATGACTGTTCGCTGGTAACAGTCAATTATTCGCTGGGTGATAAGACGGCAGGCAAGCTTGGAGTCATAGGCCCTAAACGCATGAACTATTCAAAGGTGTTTGCAAGCCTTGACCTTATATCCTCGGAGATTGACAAAATACTGGCGTACTACATGAACGGAGAATAGATGAAAGGGGATGGGAAGAATGCCCGATAATAAAGAGGAAAAAGAAGAATTAAAGGAAACCGAAGCTGCGGAGGAAAACGCGGAGGCTGCCAAGGAAGCGGAAACGGAGGAAAAGTCAAAGGAGGACGAACTCACGGAGAAGCTTAAGGAGCAGACCGATAAATATATGCGGCTGTATGCGGAATATGACAATTATCAGAAACGCACACAGCGCGAAAAGGACGCGAGATACGGCGATGCCGTAATAGATGCGGCGGCGGCGATACTCCCTATAGGCGATAATCTTGAAAGAGCCTTGCAGACAGAGGTAACCTCGGAAGACGCGCTGAAATTAAAAGAGGGTGTCGAGATGGTTATGAAGCAGTTTAACGAAACGCTCGCAAAGCTCGGTGTGGAATATATCGAGGCAAAGGGCGAACAGTTTGATCCGAACATACATAACGCCGTTATGCATGTCGAGGACGATACAATTGATGACAATACCGTTGTTGAGGAATTTATGAAAGGCTATAAATACAAGGACGGCAGAGTTGTCAGACACAGTATGGTAAAGGTAGCAAATTAAAATACTGCTTGCAAAGAATATAAAAGCTTTGCGGTTAATATATAAATAAAATTTTCAGGAGGAGATTTATCATGGGAAAGATTATAGGTATAGACTTAGGTACAACAAACAGCTGCGTGGCAGTTATGGAGGGCGGTAATCCTACCGTTATTACAAACAGCGAAGGCGCAAGAACAACTCCGTCGGTAGTTGCATTCCAGAAGGACGGAGAAAGAATAGTAGGTCAGGTTGCAAAGCGTGCTGCCGTTACAAATGCGGACAGAACGATTATGTCAATCAAGAGAAAAATGGGTACAACCGAAAAGGTTACAATAGACGGAAAAGCATACACACCGCAGGAAATTTCGGCAATGATTCTTTCAAAGCTTAAGAGCGATGCCGAAAGCTATCTTGGTGAACCTGTAACACAGGCTGTTATAACAGTACCTGCATATTTTAACGACTCACAGCGTCAGGCTACAAAGGACGCGGGCAAGATTGCCGGTCTGGAGGTTCTGAGAATTATAAACGAGCCGACAGCAGCAGCGCTTGCTTATGGTATGAGCGATAAGGATCAGACAATAATGGTTTACGACCTGGGCGGCGGTACATTCGATGTATCTATTCTTGAAATAGGTGACGGTGTATTTGAAGTTCTTTCAACAAACGGTGATACGCATCTGGGCGGTGATGATTTCGACCAGAGAATTATAGATTACCTCGTAGACGAGTTTAAGAAGTCGAACGGTGTTGATTTGTCAACAGACAAGATGGCAATGCAGAGACTTAAAGAAGCAGCCGAAAAATCAAAGATAGAGCTTTCAACGACAACAACCTCGAACATCAATCTGCCGTTTATCACAGCCGATGCATCGGGTCCGAAGCATATGGATATAACGCTTACAAAGGCTAAGTTCGATGAACTGACCGCTGATTTGATTGACAGAACAATCACATGTATCAGAAACGCTATGTCGGACGCAGGCGTATCGAGCTCAAAGATTGACGAGGTTCTTCTCGTAGGCGGTTCATCAAGAATACCTGCCGTACAGGAGGCCGTAAAGAAAGAAATGGGCAAGGAGCCGCATAAGGGCATTAACCCCGATGAATGTGTGGCAGTCGGTGCGGCAAGACAGGCTGGTGTACTCGGCGGTGAGGAAACAGGTGTTCTTCTGCTTGATGTAACTCCGCTGTCACTCGGTATCGAAACAATGGGCGGTGTGTTCACAAAGCTGATTGAAAGAAATACAACAATTCCTACAAATAAATCACAGATATTCTCTACCGCTGCCGACGGTCAGACCAGCGTTGAAGTACATGTACTCCAGGGCGAAAGAGAAATGGCTCAGTACAATAAAACTCTGGGACGCTTTAACCTTACGGGTATTGCACCGGCACCCAGAGGTGTTCCGCAGATTGAAGTTACATTCGATATTGATGCAAACGGTATTGTTAAGGTAAGTGCAAAGGATTTGGGAACAGGCAACGAGCAGAAGATTACAATTACCGCTTCTTCAAACCTCAGTGACGAGGATATTGAAAAGGCAGTCAAGGAAGCTGAGAAATACGCTGAAGAAGATAAAAAGCGCAAGGAAGAGGTAGACACAAGAAATAATGCCGAATCCTTGGTATATCAGTGTGAAAAGGCTCTTACCGATGCCGGCGATAAGGTTGACGCAGCCGCAAAGAGTGAGGTTGAGGCTGAAATCAACAAGGTTAAGGAAGCGTTAAAGGGTACGGATACAGAGGCAATCAAAGCGGCTACAGAGGCTTTGCAGCAGAAATTCTACGGTATTGCCGAAAAGCTGTACCAGCAGGCAAACCCCAACGGCGGTGCGCAGCAGGCTGATCCCAATGCGGGAGCGGGCGCACAGCAAAACGGCGGTGACAATGTTTACGAAGCAGACTACCGTGAGGTAGATAACGACGAAAACAAATAAAGGCTTATTAAAGGACGGACAAAAGTCCGTCCTTTAATGGTAAATACGTATAATATATATATGGCAGAGAATGTAATATTTTGATATATTTAATCTTTACAAATATGCGGAAATTTAGTATAATTATGAACAGGCAGGTGAATAGGTTTGGCTGATAAAAGAGATTATTACGAGGTGCTCGGAGTATCAAAGGGAGCATCGGACGATGAGCTGAAAAAAGCATTCAGAAAGGAAGCCAAAAAATATCACCCTGACTTACATCCGGGGGATAAAGAAGCGGAAGCAAAATTTAAAGAAATAAACGAAGCATATGAGGTGCTGTCAAATCCCGAGAAACGTCAGCGTTATGACCAGTTCGGTCATGCGGGCGTTGATCCGAATTACGGTGCCGGCGGCGGAGGCGGCTTTAACGGCGGTTTCAATGATTTCGGCGATATATTCAGCGATATATTCGGCGGCGGCTTTGGCTTTGGCGGAGGGGGACGCAGAAACGGCCCCAAGCGCGGAAACGATGTAAGACAGGTTGTAAACGTATCCTTTGAAGAAGCGGCTTTCGGCTGTAAAAAGAAAATAAACGTAACGAAAATGGAAAGCTGTCATACATGCGGCGGCACCGGCGCAAAAGCCGGAACGCAGCCCGAAACTTGTCAGCATTGTCACGGAACGGGACAAATTCAGACTCAGCAGAGAACAATTCTCGGCTATATGACGAATGTCACGACCTGTCCGAATTGTCACGGAACAGGCAAAATTATAAAGGAGCCGTGCCGTGATTGCCGCGGAACGGGTAAGGTCAGAACATCAAAAACGATTGAAATTAACATTCCGGCAGGTATTGATGACGGACAGACAATGCAGCTTTCGGGACAGGGTGAGCCCGGCGAAAGAGGCGGTCCGCATGGAGATTTGCTTATAACCGTTAAGGTACGTCCGCATGATATTTTTAAACGCAGAGATAATGATATATTCCTTGATATGCCCATATCATTTGTACAGGCGGCTCTCGGAGCAACGCTTAAGGTTCCGACACTTGACGGTCTTGTGGAATATGATATTCCCGAGGGTACACAGTCCGGAACACGGTTCAGACTGCGCGGCAAGGGTATTCCGTTTATACGCGGCAAGGGCAGAGGAGATCAGTACGTTACGGTGACTGTTGAAGTACCTAAAAATCTGACTTCAAAGCAGAAAGAGCTTTTAAAGGAATTTGAAGAGGATAAAAATTACACACAGAAGAAGTCCTTTGCCGAAAAAATGAAGGATTTTTTGAAATAACATAAGGAGGACGCTATGAAACCCAATATATACGAGCTTGACAAAATGACAAAGGAGCAGTACGACTTTATAATGAAGCGTGCCGAAACCGATATAACCGAGCAAATGAAGCTTGCAAAGGCGGTATCGGACGATATAAAGGCAAGGGGAGACGAAGCGGTGCTTGAATATACCGCAAAGTTTGACCATGTACAGCTTACGGCGGATAAAATGAAGGTTACTCAGGCTGAAATCGATGCAGGCTATGAAAGACTGGACGCAAAAACAAGAGAAGCCATTGAATATGCATATAAGAATATATATGATTTTCATGAAAAGCAGCTGCCAGAGGAAATGTGGTTTACCATGGTAGATTACGGTCTGATGGTCGGTGAAAAGACCACGCCTATAGTTGATGTGTGCCTTTATGTTCCGCACGGCAAGGGTTCTTTCCCGTCAGTTTTGTGTATGCTGGGTATTCCGGCGGTTGTTGCAAAGGTACCGCGCATAGTGGTTGTTACTCCTCCGAATGAAAAAGGCGAGGTTGATGATGCAATCTTATGCGCGGCAAAAATAATCGGAATTACCGAAATTTATAAGGTGGGCGGTATTCAGGCTGTTGCGGCTGTTGCCTACGGCACGGAAACAATACCTAAGTGCCATAAAATCATAGGCCCCGGAAACAGCTATGCCACTGCCGCAAAGCGTGTGCTGGCAAATAATATAGATGCAGGTCTGCCGGCAGGTCCGAGTGAAATTATAGTTCTTGCCGATGAAAAAGCGGACCCGGAAAAGGTTGTGCTCGACTGGATGATTGAAGCGGAGCACGGCCCCGACAGTGCCGCTTTGCTTGTAACTCATTCAAGAGAACTGGTAGAAAAGACTGTTCCGATAGTGAACCGTCAGCTTGAAAAGATAAGTCCTAAGAGAAAAGAATTTATTGAAACCAATTTAACCACATACGGCGGAGTTATTCTTACAAATTCGCTCGATGAAAGCATTGATTTTGTAAATGAATATGCTCCGGAGCATATGGAGGTAATGACGGAAAAGCCGTTTGATGTACTGCCGAAGATAAAGAATGCGGGTGAAATTCTTTTGGGAGATTATACTCCGGTAACTCTTTGCAATTTTGTTTTGGGCCCGAACGCAATTTTGCCGACAGGCGGTTTTGCAAAAACATATTCGTCCGTGTCGGTACAGGATTTCCTTAAGCGTTCGTCCGTAGGCTATGCATCGAAGGACGGTTTTGAAAACGTGCGTGATTATGCATATCGCTTTGCAAAGGTTGAAGGCTTTGATACACACGGATTGGCTGTAAAAGAAAGAAAGTAGGACATATATGGATAAAATCAGTGTCAGCAGAAAAACAACGGAATCGGTAATGAAGGTTACTCTTGATTTTTCTCCGTTAAAGGCAGATTACCGTAAAAATATAAAAACTCCGCTCCCTTTTCTTAATCACATGATAGAGCATATTGCATATCGCGGCGGTTTTAATATCATAACCGATATGTCGTTTGATGAATTTACGCTTAATCATCTTGTGGCAGAGGATTTGGGTATAGCTTTGGGCAAGGCATGCAAAGAATATGTCGACAGAACCGACGGTTGCTATGGCTACGGAGATGCAATCGGCATAATAGATGAAGCAAAGGCAGAGTGTGCCGTGAGCTTTGAATCGAGAGCGTACATAGATATTGATTATCACGGCAATGCGATTAGTGAAAGCGTCGAGGGTATGTACAGCGAGGATTTGGAGGCATTTCTCGAGGGCTTTGCGCAGGGTGCGATGTGTACGCTGCATATTGATTTGTACAAAGGTCATAACGGACATCATATATGGGAGGCGATTTACCGGAGTCTCGGCTCTGCACTGAATCGTACCTTTGCCGTTTCGGAGGACAGAAAGGGCAAAACCTCGGGAGTGGCAGGAAAAATTGAATGGACGGTAGAATAAAAAAATGGGTTTGAAGCACTTTTTAGATAAATATGACACGGTTATTTTTGATATGGACGGAGTTATAACCAGCGAGCAGAATTACTGGAATTGTGCGGCACTGACCGTATGGGAGTATATGCACAGAAACCGTGGCATTGATATTGATGCGGCACAATGTATGGAACAGCTTTCCGAAATCCGAAAAAAAGTGTTTTGTGATGATAAAATTATAACCGAGCTTAAGGCACGCGGTGTAAATTCAAACTGGGATTTGGGTTATGTTACCGTCTGTATTGCATGGATATGCGGTGCGGAGGATGATTTTTCAAAGGTGCTTGAATATGTTAAAACTCTGCCGCCCAATATTATTGATGAATATGATAATATAGCGAGAAAGTGTGCTGAAATAACAGGCTATGACTTTGACTGGCTCAGACGTAACGGTCTGATGTGGCAGACGATGACGATTATTTTCCGGGAATGGTTTTTGGGTGATGATTTATATTTTAAGGTATACAATGCATTACCCCAAAACAGCGGTAAAAGCGGACTTTTGTTTGAAGAAGAACCCATAGTTCCGAAGAAAAAGCTTATTGAGCTGATGCAGCTTCTGGGTGAGGAAAAGCGTATCGGAACGGGTACGGGCAGACCGTATGCCGAGATGCTCCGTCCGCTTTCCGATTGGGGAATAAAGCAGTATTTTGCCGATGACGCATTGATAAATTACAATCATGTTGCGGCGGCGGAGGAAAAGTTTAAGCCCGAAAATCTTACAAAGCCTCACCCGTATATGTTTTTAAAATCAATGCTTGGCGAGAATTTCCCCGATGAACGTATTGTTTCGGGCGATTATGACAAAGCAAAGACAAAAACCACGCTTATAGTCGGAGATGCGGGAGCGGATATGCTTGCCGCGCAGGCGATGGAAGCGGATTTTTGCGCAGTGCTGACGGGCATAAACGGTCAGGCGGCAAGACCGTATTTTGAAGAACATGACGCAACATATATTTTTGACAGCGTGATTGACTTTTTGGAATAGATAATTTATTCAGTGCTGCATGTGTCGGAAATGCAGAACATGGGATTATAACCGTATGATGCGCAGAATTCATGCCGCAGAATATTAATTATATAATCTATGCTTTCCTCGTCAACGATAGCAATAATACCGTTTTTCCACTGCCTTGAACACAGACAGCCGGAAAGCGGGTTTACCGCATCGGATAAAAAAACATGCTCACGGCGGCAATTCCAAAGCTGCTGTGCGGAATATTCCGATGCATTTACAATTTCGGCAAAATCATACAGACGGCAGGCTTTCAGAGCGGTTTTTGCTGTCTGTATTTTTTCATGCTCCGATATAAGATGCTGCATATAATTTATTTCCGAACGGCTTAACCGCTTTTTTACGGAATCCAGAATATCGGCGGTAATATCGCCTGTGGAGGTAATATGGGGATATATATGCCGTATGGTTTCAAAGGCATGCTTTACGGCAGATATATGATGTGCGTTGCTTTTTGCATGTGTCTGCACGCTGAGAAGCTTATAGCCTGTAAGCGGCAGCGGCAGATTTTCGGTGTATGTGCCGTTGGTGTATGAACACCAGCCTCTTTTTGCCGCGAGCAGTGCGGAATATTGTGAGGGATTGCCGTTGCCTGCGCAGATTGCTGTTTTTTTGAAATCACCGCTGTTTGTATCCGAAAGCTTCTGGAGGGTGTTCATAAAAGCGGTGCGCAGTGATGCGCGCTGCGAAAAAAACGGAGGGATAGTACTATCATAAAGCAGCTCTGCACCCGGCAGTGCCGAAAAACAGAATTTTTCAAATATATCCTTAAGCTGCATACTGTCAAACGCATCATCAGGTCTGAAAACGGTGCATACTCCGGTTTTGGTGTTTTCAAGGCGTATTATACGGCTGTCAAGTCTGCGTCCTGCAATATGAATACACATTGAAAGAGCGCACGAAATAAATTCCGTGTTTTTTATGTTTTCATATCCGAGAAAAGTGCAGAGAAGTCCTGCTTTTGAAAAACACAGATGATGCCGCGAGACATTATAACGTTTGTAAAAGTCATTTTGCAGATCGGTACGGTTCAAAGTAACACTTCCTTTTAGGTTTATTTTTCCGAAAAATAAGAAAAATATTCTTGATTTTTGGAGCAGATACGGTTTATTAATCATTTTAAGTCTGCGTCTTGACAGTGGCTGCATTTTATTATATAATTAAAAGCAAAGATTATACAAACGGAGGAATTTACAGATGGTATATATAGGCGTGGATCTCGGCGGAACAAATATTGCTGCCGGCATTGTCGATGAAAACGGAAAGCTGCTTTATCAGGATAGCACTCCCACAAAGGCGGAACGTTCGGCAGAGGAAATCACAGAGGATATGTGCGTTTTGTGCAAAAAGCTTGTTGATGAAGCCGGATTTACAATGGATGATGTTGCGGCTGTCGGTGTAGGCTGTCCGGGAACCGCAGACAGCGAAAACGGTGTCATTGAATATGCAAACAATATTAATATGAAGCATTTTCCGATACGAGAGGTTATTCAGAAATACATAGATAAGCCGGTTAATATTGAAAACGATGCAAATGCGGCGGCATACGGCGAATACGCAATAAACGGCAACGGTGCAAAAAGCTATGTGTTCATTACTCTCGGCACGGGAGTTGGCGGCGGAGTTATAATTGACGGAAAGATTTACCGTGGGTTTAATTTTGCCGGCGGTGAATTGGGACATACCACTGTTATGATGGACGGTGAGCAGTGCTCATGCGGCAAAAAAGGCTGCTGGGAGGCTTATGCATCGGTAACGGCGCTTATAAGACAGACAAAAGCTGCAATGGAAAAAAATCCCGAAAGCCTTATGCATAAGATAGCAGAAGATGAGGGCAAGGTCAGCGGAAGAACGGCATTTGAAGCGGCAAAAAAGGGAGATGCGGCAGGACAGGCTGTTGTGGATGCGTATATAAAATATGTTGCAGAGGGACTTGTGAGCATATTAAATATATTCCAGCCGGAAAAAATCGCCATAGGCGGCGGTATAAGCAAAGAGGGAGATTATCTTCTGAATCCGCTTAAAGAGCTTGTTTATAAAGACGATTACAATAAATATATGAAAAAGACCGAAATCGAAATTGCAACGCTTTTTAATGATGCCGGAATAATAGGTGCGGCAATGGCGGCAAAACAGTGATTATAATGCGAAAAAATAAACCGAGGATTTTTCCCCGGTTTATTTTTTGTGCTTTTTTAGTTAAAAAGGCTTGATTACTTTATTTTGTTTTCGTAATCCTCTACCATCTTTTTAACCATCTGTCCACCGATAGAACCTGCCTGCTTAGCAGTAAGGTCTCCGTTGTAGCCCTGCTTTAAAGTAACGCCTACTTCGCTTGCAGCTTCCATCTTGAACTTTTCCATTGCCTGTTTAGCTTCCGGTACTGTCATAATTTCTTCCCTCCTGAAAATCATAGTCCTGAAATCTATCTAAATTTTTGTGTCGAATTAAATCGACTACAGTACTATTTTATACGGACATACAAATTATATTCAGAACAATTTTTACCTGTTAAAAAGAATTTTTTTCAGCGTTGAAAATTTGAAAAAAATATGTTACAATAAATATGAGATTGCAGAAAATGAGGTTAAAATAATGGCACTGTATGCTATTGCGGATTTGCATCTTCCGCTTGGGATAGATAAGCCTATGGATAAATTCGGGAGCGCATGGGCAAATTATGTTGAACGGCTTGCGGAAAACTGGCAGCATACCGTAAAACCGTGCGATACGGTTATGATACCGGGAGATTTTTCGTGGGCAACGTATCTGGAGCAGAGCATAAAGGATTTTGAATTTTTAAATAATTTAAACGGCAGAAAAATCATTTCAAAGGGAAATCATGATTACTGGTGGACTACAATGAGTAAACTCGGGAAATTTGTTTCGGACTTCGGCTTTGAAAATATTATGTTCATGCAGAATAATTCGTATGTATATGATAAAACCGCCCTGTGCGGAACTCGCGGCTGGCTGCCGCCCGAATGTGACAAATTCACGGAAAACGACAGAAAAATATTTGACCGCGAGGTTCTTCGGCTGGAGCTTTCTTTAAAGCAGGCGCAGAAAAAAATCGAGAGCGGTGAATGTGATGAAATATATGTGTTTCTGCATTATCCGCCGATGTCGGAAAAGCGCACGGATAATTCGCTGACGGCGCTGCTTGCGGAATATAACGTAAAAAAAGCAATTTACGGGCATCTGCACGGCAGAGCGCATCAGAGTGCGGTAACAGGCATGCATAACGGCATCGAATATATCCTTGCGAGTGCGGATTATTTGCAGTTTATGCCGAAAAAGCTTAAGGATTAGGAGGAAAAAATATGAAAATAATGTTTGCATCGGATATACACGGAAGTGCATATTATGCCCGGAAGATGGCAGAGGCATATAAGGCTTCGGGGTGTGAAAGACTTGTGCTTTTGGGGGATTTATTGTACCACGGACCGAGGAATGATTTGCCGAGAGAATATAATCCCAAGGAAGTAATTGAAATTTTAAACGGGCTAAAAGAAGATATTTTGTGCGTGCGCGGTAATTGTGAAGCAGAGGTTGACCAAATGGTGCTTGACTTTCCGGTTATGGCGGACTATGCGGTAATTATGACGGATAATCTGACAATATATGCCACGCACGGACATATATATAATCCTTCAAATCCTCCCAAGCTTAAAGAGGGAGACATTTTGATGAACGGTCATACACATGTACGTGCGATGGAAAAAATGAACGGATTTATGTACATAAACCCCGGTTCCGTATCAATTCCGAAGGACGGAAAAGGGAACAGTTATATGATATATGACAACGGAAGGTTTGAGTTTATGAATTTGTAAGGGACTGCTTAAAAGGCGCAGTCCCTCATTGCTCAGCATCATGCGGTGTCACATAAAGCGTGTTGTAGCAGTCATATATAACCATGCCGGGCTTTGCACCGTTGGGCTTTTTTACATTTTTAATCTGCGTATAATCAACCGGAACCTGTGAGGACTCACGTGCTTTTGAATAATATGCGGCAAGCTGTGCGGCAAAAAGAATTGTGCTGTCGGGGACGTCCTTGTTTATGCCGAGCTTTATAACAGTGTGCGAGCCGTGAATATTTTTTGTGTGGAACCATATATCCGATGAATTTGCTATTTTAAGAGTCAGATAATCATTTTGTGTGTTATTTTTTCCTACATAAACATCAAATCCGTCGGGACTTACGAAGTGCAGCGGCTGCGGACGCGTCTGCTTTTGCTGCTTTTGAGAGGTTCTGCGTTTCATATATCCCTGTTCGGCAAGCTCTGCGCGGATTGCGTTAAGGTCTGCTTCCGTTTCGGCATTGCAGAGTGCGGTAAGCGTACTTTCAAGGTAATATAAATCCGCCTGTGCTGTTTCCAACTGCCGTGCCGCCTCAATTTCGGCTGTTTTTGCTTTATTGTATTTTTTGTAATAACGCTGTGCATTTTGTGATGGAGAAAGCTGCGGATCGAGTGCAATTGTTACCGCAGGCATGCCCTCCGCATAATAATCGGTAACTTCGGCGGATTTCATGCCGTCGGTAAGCATGTACAGGTTTGCGGTCAGCAAATCACCCGCAACCTTGTATTTTTCTTTGTTTTCGGCATCGGAAAGCGTTTTTCTCAAAATATTAAGCTTTTTTGTGATACGTTCAATATTGTTGTTTAAAAGCTTTATCAAATCGGCGCTTTTCTGATGCATTCTTTCATGCATGTCACGCATAGTATAAAAATCATCAAGCAGCAGACTGATGCTTTCATAGGGGATAATTTCCGCCATTGATTCGTATTGGCGTATGTTTACGGAACTGAAATCACGGATTTTGCCGCTTTTATTTTCACGTATCATGCATGGAGAAAACTTATTTTCCTTTATCTGTTCGGAAAAACGTATTGCTTCTGCCTTGAGAGCACTCTGCTTGTTCAGATTAAGCTCTGCATTTTTTATATCAGTTCTTCCGAATACGGTGTAAACAATTTCGCGTGCGGTAAGCGGACTTATACCCGAAATTGCGGACATAAGCGATTTGTCTGCTGTTTGTGGCAGAGAAAAATCAAATTCCGTTTGCACTGAAATATCGGTAAGCGGAGTTTTATCCTGTTTTGGGGGATATTGATAGGTCAGTCCGGGCAATATTTGCCTTACGGAGCTGACGGTGAAATCAACATGCTTTACAGCATCAATAATTTTCATATCATCATTTACAAAAATTATATTCGAGTGCCGTCCCATGATTTCTATAATAATATGTTTTTTTGTAAGGTCGCCGAGCTCATCGTAGCTTTCAAATGAAAGTCTGACAATTCGCTCAAAACCAATTTGCTCGATGCCGATTATTTTTGCACTGCCGATGTGCTTTCTCAAAAGCATGCAGAAAAGCGGTGCGGTTTTTGGATTTTGCTTGCTCTGAGCGGTGAAGTGTATACGCGGATTTGTGCTTGAAGCCGACAAAAGCAGCTTCAGCTTGTTTTCGGGGGTGCGTATATTAATAATTATTTCATCTTTTTCGGGCTGGGATATTTTATCTGTTCTGCCGTTTATTATAAGCGGCTTTATTTCATTTACAAGGCAGCGGACTGCCGGTGCATCAAGTGCCATGATTATCTCCTTTATGTTTTACTGTGTGTTTAATGCCTATTATACCACATATATGCTGATTTTTAAAGACAAAATAAAAGTTTTTTTGCATTAAGTGCAAAAAAGTAATGAAACAGCCTTGAAAGTTTTGCGGATATATGATAATATAAATATGTATAAATATGCAGAATGACGGCATGTATACCGTGATTTAATATAGGAAAGGAATGAATCAAATGGCATATAAGATTGTCAGGAAAGACGTGCTTAATCCGCAGATTTTTCTGATGGAGGTTGAAGCGCCGCTGATAGCAAAAAAGGCGGAGCCGGGACAGTTTATTATTTTGAGAATTGACGAATACGGAGAACGTGTTCCGTTTACAATCGCCGATTTTGACCGTGAAAAGGGAACGGTTACGATTATAGTTCAGATAGTGGGAAAAACCACAAAAGATTTGGCGAAGCTTGAAGCAGGGGAAGAACTGCTGGACTTTGCAGGCCCTCTGGGAATGCCTACGCCGCTTGACGGCAAAAAGAAAGTTGCCGTTATAGGAGGCGGTCTGGGTACCGCGATTGCATATCCGCAGGCAAAAAAGCTTCATGAGCTGGGAGCTGAGGTTACGGTAATAACAGGCTTCAGGAATAAAGAGCTTGTAATTCTTGAGGAAGAACTTAAAAAGGTTGCCGATAAGCTGATAATAGCTACCGATGACGGTTCAAACGGTAATCAGGGGTTTGTTACCGATATGCTGCAAAAAGAGATTGAAGCCGGAGAAAAATTTGATGAGGTTATAGCAATCGGACCGCTTGTGATGATGAAATTTGTCTGTAAGCTGACAGAAAAGTATGATATTCCGACAACGGTGAGCATGAATCCGATAATGATTGACGGTACGGGAATGTGCGGCGGCTGCCGTGTAACGGTAGGCGGCGAAACGAAGTTTGCATGTGTGGACGGTCCGGACTTTGACGGACATAAGATTGACTGGGACAGCGCAATGAAGCGCGGCAGAATGTTTAAGGACTACGAAAAGCGTTCGTGTGATGAAGGTCACTGCCGTATAGGAAGAACAAATAACGCTGAATAAGATGATTGTCAGGAGGATTAAAAAATGCCTAATATGAGAGCGGACAAAAATCCGATGCCGGAGCAGTGTCCGAATGTAAGAAATAAAAACTTTCTTGAAGTAACAACGGGTTATACGGAGGAAATGGCTTTGGACGAGGCACAGAGATGCCTTAACTGTAAGCATAAGCCTTGTATGCAGGGCTGCCCCGTAAGTGTAAAAATCCCGGAATTTATTGCACTTGTTGCAGACGGAAAATTTGAAGAAGCATACTTAAAAATAAAAGAAACAAACGCACTTCCGGCTGTTTGCGGCAGAGTTTGTCCGCAGGAAAAGCAGTGTGAGTCAAAGTGTGTAAGAGGAATTAAGGGTGAGCCTGTCGGCATAGGCAGACTGGAGCGCTTTGTTGCGGATTATCACATGAAGCATGCGGAGGATAAAATCGAAATACCCGAATGGAACGGAAAAAAAGCCGCCGTTGTAGGCTCAGGTCCGTCTGGACTTACCGCTGCCGGAGATTTGGCTAAAAAGGGATATAAGGTAACGGTTTACGAAGCATTCCATACGGCAGGCGGCGTTTTGATGTATGGTATCCCCGAATTCAGACTTCCTAAGGATATTGTGCAGAAAGAAATTAAAAACCTGAAAGCTATGGGTGTTGATAATTATTGATGCATCCGGTCTGTATGTAATTCCAGGACTTGTCGATATCCATATT
>CAJKHT010000056.1 GCA_905199755.1 uncultured Eubacteriales bacterium
TATGCACTTCTTTATTTCTATGTTTTTAATCTGATTTTTTCTTTTTTCAAACTTTGTTACTCCGTCAAATTCTAATTTTGTCATTTATAAAAACTGTAGTTTATGTGTTATCTATTTCAGGGCTAATTTTTTTGATTTTTCTTCCCCGAAGATTTTCTATAAAAGATGAGTATATTTCACAGAATTTCTGGACTTTTTCAATTAAATCATTTATATCTTCTTTTGCTGCTTGCGTCAAATCCCAAACAACACTCATTGCTTCATCTGATGCACTTTCAATACAATTCTCTAAATTATCTTCATATGCCTCCATTGCATATTCTTCTTGTAGCAGATGATTTATATATTCCTCTGAAACAAACTCTGATAGTTCAATTAGCGTATCAAAACTTCTTACTTCCTCAATTCTTGAGCATAGATATAACAAGTCTTCATATACATCATTAGCGGTAATTGTCTCATCTTCATCGCCGTTGGTAATAGTATCAATTGCATCATAAATATCACTTGCAACTTTACATGCCTCATTTACTATTTGAACAACCTTATCTAAAGTTGATACTGTCAAGGTGGCTTCGTGTTCAACATAATAATACCATTCGCCATCTACATCATCGTGTAATCTATAAACCTCTTCATACAATTCGTTTTTAATATTGTAGACTGCTGAAAGTGCTACACGAGCTTCAAGCAAAAGAGCTGTATAATTATATTCATAATATGGAATAGCTGAGGCTTGAACATCTGGTAAAACCTCAGAATTAATATAATCAATGAATTCTTTATCTCTTGATATGAATCCAAATTCTGTATTATTTGCACTTTCTTCCGAATAATTAGCCGACCCTATATAAACAATGCAATCGGTCATTATTATTTTCCCATGATTAGAGAAATCAAAAAACACAGTAGAGTTAATACCAAGACTTTCTGGTTTTAGCTTTAATAAATACAAGTTAATCTTCCGTCTTGCTTTATCTCGAAATGTATCACCATAATATGTTTCCCATCTGCTTGGAATGTTCGTAATAATATTGACTACACAATGTTCGCCCGCTTTCCTCAATGCGGAAACTAAAGCGTTTTTCTTTTCAGATATGTTATATGTAATAATAGTAATCTCAGAAGCCATTTCAAAATTGTCCAGAACTTCTTGATAGCCTAATTCATTTTTTGAATATACAAATTTAGCATCAGCAGTAATAAATTCCTTTTTTACACTATCGCCGCCTTTCACTGTTATCTCTTCCGCTGTCCAATTTTGCCGCTAGTATCAAGCGACCGAATTTATTTAACACTAATAAAATATTTTTTACACTATTAAATTCCGATTTATTTTTTTACCGTCTGCGGCAGTTATTAAGTATTTCTTAATAACTGTTCTGAATCCACTTACATTGTAACTTTCCAATATCCATATCTTTTTCCGCCGATTCTTTTTATAGTTTTGGAATTTTTAAGCGTTTGAACAGTGCGGCTTATTGTGGATAATGATACACTGAGGGCATTTGCCATATTCATCTGCGTTTCCTTAGGGTTGTTTTTAAGTATTTTTAAGACTTGCTGTTCTCTTTTCGTATAAGCAGATAATGGTCTGTGTGATTTGTATTTTGTAATAACACCTATGGCATTTTTTATAAATGTCCTTTGGCAACGATCATTTTGAATATGATATGTACCGTATTTTTTGCGTGTGCCGTCATAATTTAATTTGTAATCATTATGCCACAGTGAAACTCGCCCCGTGTGCTTATCGAGTAATTTAATTTTCCAATTCTCATTGCCGTTTTGAATACGAATGGTAGTTGAATCCGATAGCCTTGTTTTAAATTTCAAATCCACATAAATTTTTCGTATCAGAGTTATATCAGCATTCATTGCTTGAAAAAGTTTATCATACTCTTTGTATTTTTTATAATCTTCCGTACCTATGCGAAGATATGCCCGTAAGGCGCAATGTGGACATTGTTTCTTATTATCCTCATATAATGAAAGAGGTTGTAAATTTTCTGTTTTAATGCGTTTTAAATGCTCACAATGCTTTTCGTGTATAGTATCTTTCGATATTTGATAAAAATACAGATTATTTTCATCACTGAGCATTCTAAAGAAGTCCTTACGATTTTCATCAAAAGAATTATCGGTCGCATTTTCCGAAACATTTTGTTCCGGGGTGGGTTCTGTATTATTTGTCTTTATATCAAATAAAAGCTCCGAATAATCGATTCTATCTCTTATTTTTCCTCTTGTTTTCTTTGCCATATTTTGTTCGGACTCCTAACTTGGAAATCATATGTTTTCACACCTCTATGCTCATTCAAAACTACCGATCTGTATTTTTATATTATACCACAAAATCTCTCATTTGTCCATTGACATATCAGCCGAATTTTCTAAGCCCCAATTTCACATAATGCCCTCCGTTTTTTATGCTGTGGTCGGTACTTTCGATTAGATAATTTACATCCTCAACCGTAATCATTGAGCCGGCACGGGTATAGCTGTTTATCGCCTCGATGATTTCTATTGAAAAACTTTCTTTAACCTTATTCAGTTCCGACAGCTTGTTTTTTGCGTAAGTATCTGCATCACCGTCTTTTTCGTCAATCTTCAAAACCTCTTGCAAAACACCATATTTATAAATGCTGTCCGCATCTTTTGCCACGGTTTTGACGGTATAAACCTTATCGTTTTCGGTTACAACTTTCACGCTGTTTTTCATATCCTCAATCGAAAGAGCGTGCGAAACACTGCCTTTAAGCGTTGGCGAGTAAATAAGGTGTGTGTTCGGAGTAATTCTGAATTCCGGGTACGCATATATCGCACCGTATTTATATATCCGTATGCCGTTCGGTGTCATATCGAAATTGTAACCTCCGCCGCATTTATCGAGAATATCGGATAGTATATCAGATATACACTTGTCGATATATATCTGCGTGATGCTTGTGTTCAGTTCCGGCACGGAATCAATCGGAATATTGAAGTCGGAGCAAAGCCGTATAACTGCTTTCTTTGCGTTCATGTTGTTAAACTGATAGGTTTCCTTTGATTTATTGAGATACCAGCCGAAATCCGTCACCGTATACTTATTCTTAAATTTATCACCGTCATCGACCGCAATCACAATCCCACGGAATATCTCAATATTGGTGCAGAAGTTTACGATGTCGCCAATCTGCGGAATATATGTATTCACATAATTCGTATCGGACTTTGCGACTTCAAAACTCATCTTTATTGCAAGCTCATCTATCGAGTTTTGCCAAGACAGATTACCTGCATAAGAAGTAATGTCATTGCCGCCCACAATCAGCTTATATGTTTCATTAACACTTGCGGAAAATTTATCGCCGACTGTGTTACCACCTGTTCCGAAAATGTCGGAAAGAGAATAGTCCTTATCTTCTTTAGCTGAGGTTATTGCGGAAGTTGCCGTTGACGCACTTTCGTTATAGCGAAGTACCACATTCCACGGATAATTATAGTAGCCTCTTGTGTATATCTCTCTGCCGGTCTGATCTCCAGACTTGCCACCGGTGGTTTTGCCTTTTTCGTTGATTGAGGCATTAACAATTATTCTTCCATTGTCCTCAACCACCAAAGCCGTATGATGAGTGGTATTTAATAAAACATCACCGCGCTTAAGTCCAAGTCCTGTTGACAGTGCTATTTTATTTGTAACATCGAAAAAACCGTACTTTAAAAATACAGACTTCATATTTCCGGTATAGGTAGCACCGCCGGACTTCACCTTGCACCCGGCTTGCTCGAATGCGGATATGACAAGTGAGGAACAGTCATAGTTCGGACCCCAACGGCCGTTTTGGTCATAGCCGTGGGAATTGTCATTTGCAATTTTCACCGCTCAGTTGACGGCACTTTCAATCACCGCACCCATTATATCAGCTTCACCTCCGACAGAGTTATCGAGTATTTCATGTCCCCGTCTTTGCCGATGGTGTACGAAAAATTATCAATCGTGACCGCCATATTTATCGGTGTGTCGGTAATGATAAGCCGTATGGGGAGTTTTCTGTCATACCAGGTGTCTATGGTGTAAAGATAGCCGAAAGCGGTATCGTTTCGGTCACGCAGAAACGGATAATCACGGCTGGGGAAAAAGCTCGACCACGATATTGTTTTTAGGTTTGATGTGCCGATGAGATTTAGTTGCCCTTGTGATACAGTTTCAAAAACCTCGTTCGTTCTGCCTTTTGAAACCGTAAACTCCGGCGGCAGAACAGGGAGCCGTAATACCTCGGCTCGATTATTTACGCTTAAATATATGTCCATCTGCCGCCCTCCTTACATATTATCCAGTGCAAGCTTTAACTTTGGAACAAGCTCGTCCACGATTTCATCCGCACTCTTACCGTCTGCGCAAATATTGATATAGAATTTGTTCTCGCTCCGTCTTGATTTATCAATCGGAGTAACCTTTGCACCGCTCGGAAGCAAAAGCATTTCGGGACCTTTTTCACCTACAATAACCGTTCCCGCAGTGCGTATCAGACCACCGTTTGCAAGCATCGGTATCTGCGGTGCGGTAAAGGTGGGAATTGCCGGAATACCGACAGCACCCGTAACAGAGTTAATACCGTTTATAAGTCCGTTTACACCGCTGACAGCGCCACGAATCATAGAGTTTATTGCGGAAATAATGCTGTTTATTGCGCCCTTGATAGCGCCGACGATACCGTTCCACACATTCTTTATCGCGTTTCCGATTCCCGTAAATACGGAAACTGCGGCGGAGGATATGGTATTCCATGCACCGCTTAAAAAACCTGTTATACCGTTCCAAACTCCAACAGCCGTATCTTTTATTCCCGTCCACAGTCCGACAAAGAATGAACCTATGCTTGTGCCGACCGAAACAAAGAAATCTCCGACTGCCTGAAATGCCTGCTTGCACCAGGCACACACACTGTCCCAATTCATCCAAAGCGCAACACCTATGGCAATCAACGCTCCGATTGCGACAATAATAATACCGACAGGGTTCGCTGTCATTGCCACATTCAGCGCCCACTGCGCAGCGGTGCATATGCCTTGCACGATTGCCCATGCGTTCATGACGGTATTTATCGCAAATACGGCAACCTTAAATGCTACAATCGCACCGACAATGCCAGATATAACCGGAGCAATCCAGCCCCAGTTATTCACGAAAAAGTTATATACATCGGCTGCCTTTTGCACAACACCTGCAAGAGCGTTTACAACAAGCGGAAGCCCTGAGTCCTTTATCCAATTAAGCGCCGGCTTGCAAAATTCAAACGCATTAAACAACGCATCTTTTACAACGCCGGCAATCGTGATAATGCCGGAAAACTTCTCACTGTTTTCTATGACGGCTGTTTTTATGCTGTCAAATGCCGACACACCGTAATTCCATACATTTTGAAATGCGGTTATGAGCGGAGGGAGAATATTGCTTTTTATCCACGAAAGCGTAACGGAAACCGCATCTATTGCCGAAACAACAGCATTTTGTATACTCGGCATTGCGGATGCAACATATCCGAAAAAGGTTGTGACAACAGGATAAAGCTTTCCGCCGATTACCTCCTGCATATCACCCCAGGCATTTTTTATCTGAACGATTTTACCCTCGGGTGTATTTGCCATTGCCTCGGCGAGTCCTCCGAAGTTTTGCTTTAAGACCTCAACAAGCATTGCGGCTCTCTCGGTTTCATTACCTTCTTTTAAGGTTTTCTTCTGCGCCTCGCTTAAGGTTACACCGTATCGTGTAAGAGCGCTTACCGAGCCTGTCATAACCTTACCCATAAGGTTTGCCATTGACTGCATCTGATCTCCCGATACCGACACACCATACTGCGATACCGCCAAGTCTTGCAGTGACGGGAGCAATGTTTTAATCGTACTGCTTTGCAGTTGGAATGTCGCAAGCTGTGACGCACCTTGAATGGTAGCCTCATCACCGATTGTGGTGATTCCCTGGAGTTCTCCGGCATACTTTTTCATTGCATTTACATTTTCAAGCGTTGTACCCTTGACATTCATCATAAGGGTTTCGAGCCTTTGCTCCGAGCGTGATTGTGTGTCAAACAATGTGATACATTCCTTGCCGAATGAAATCATCTGACTGAATCCCGCATAAGTCGCCACAACTCCGGCGGCCTTTTTTGCAAGTGAGGCAAGACCTTCGCCTGTCAGCTTGCTCTGCGAATTCATCTTTTTCAGTCCGCCCGTTGCGTTGGTGGTGTGGTTTTTGAGGTTCTTTACACCCGTTATGGCATTTCGTATCCCGGCGGTAAAATTGTTGTCTTTTATGGATAGTGTAGCGCCGATATTCTTTTTTGACATTAGCCATCACCACCAGTCAGTGCCTTGTATTTTTCATATTCATCTTCCGTATAAATCTCATAACAAGCCTTATAAAAAAGCTTTTCCGAAAGCGGAAGATTGATTATCTTTTCCGGTTCAATACCACGATTCAAAAAGTGACAGAGCATGGCAAGTTCTCCGTCACCTCTGATTAGTTTTTTATATCGTCAACCGCCTTTACTCCGTCAACATATCCCGCAAGTTTTAGACATTCAACCGCTATCTGCGGAATCTCGCCAGGTTCAAACACTTTCTCGACAATCTCCATCGGCTCAACACATTCAAAAGCCGTTTGCAGTTCATTTGATTTAAGGCAAGGCTCCGTCACGCAGGAATAAACCATATATGCATCACCGTTATCCATATCCTGTGCGTCCCTTGCCAAATCCGCTGTCGGACTTTCAATTGTAATAGTGCCGCCGAGCGACTTTATATACAGTGTTGCGGTTTTCGGTTTTCTCTTGCTTTCAAGCATCTGCTCTTTTCTGCGGATAAGTTCCGCAAGTGTTATTTTTGTATTCTTATTCATAGCTAACTCCTTTTTTGCAAACAAAAAAGCCGCAGTTAAGTGCGACTTTCAAATTTTTTATTTAGATTTTACTGTTGAAATATTCTTCGGTAACTCCGAGCTGTTTCCTTAAGATTTCCTTCCACAAAAATCCTTTGATTTCTCCGCTCCCGCGTGATACCTTTGTGAATCTTATGTTTCCGTCAGCATCCGTTTTTCTGTAAAAATAGTGGTCGGTATTTTTATAAAGTTCCCATCCGTCACGCTCACAAAATCGTTTCAAATCTTTCCATCTTGGCATTTTATGCATTCTCCAATCTTTGAGATGTCATCCAATATAAGCGCTTTGAAAACATACGGAATGTCTTTCTTTCTGTTCGGTGCGACAGACCACACATTAAACTCATTATAGAAATCGGCTGCATATTCCAAAATTGCCTGTGACAAATTATTAATAGCATCTTTTTCGTCCGAACCGTTTTCAACCAAATCAAGTTCGTTGAGTGAGAGAGTAACACTTCCGTCATCCTCAATATATTTATTTGCCGTAAACGAATACCCGGAAAGCAGTTCGTTTATAAATTCCATATTGGAAAGGAGCATATAATCACGGGTTTTCTTTATAAATCTTGGTTTTTCACGGATTACGCTTTCGGAAACCTCGCTCCAGTTCTTTCTTACATCCGTTGCATTCATAGTTAACATATCTATCAACTCCTTAC
Source organism: uncultured Eubacteriales bacterium (assembly GCA_905199755.1). GTDB lineage: Bacteria > Bacillota > Clostridia > UBA1381 > UBA1381 > UBA4716. The sequence continues at coordinate 7,585 of CAJKHT010000056.1, forward strand.
GCCTCCTATTATAACACAAAGTGTACACTTTGTCAATAGTGTACGCTTTTATTGTATGCAGCGGAAGAAAAAATATACTACCTCACTTTCACTAAATCGGGGAAGTAATAGTCGGTGAACCCGCCGCTGTACTCCTCGTCAATCATTTTTGCGTTTTCAAACTTCTGCAGCGTCAGCTCATTAAACCACGCATTCTCGATTACAAGCCGCTCACTTCCGTAGGCATCGGGATCATCAATTTTTGAGATAATCTGAATGCGGACATCAATGCCTTTCTTGATTTTTTCCGACAAAAGCTGTGCTCCTCGCGAGAACACCTTTTTGACCTTCATGCTCCATTCGCCCGTAAGTCCCGTCATTTTTGAGTCCTTTGCCATCTGCATGACAAAATCCACATCCTCACGCTCAATTTTTATCTTTGCCTCATATGAATCGGTTTCATAGACAGGCTCTCCGTCAAGATAAACCATGCCCCATTTGCCGTTCATAACTCTCGGCGCAGTAGGTTTTACCGCCATAGCTTTTTACCCCCTTATTCAATATAAATTCCAAATTTCAAATCCTCGATTGCGTCCTGAATCTGAATACTTGCCCTTACAAACACATTTGTGCCGGTGTTCGCCGTCTTAATTTTCTCATCATCCCAAGAGGACACATCTCTCGTTTTGGAAAGCCACTGTCTTGTTTCATCAATATCGATTTCAGCCTTGTTGTCATACTTATCATAAAGCACTCCTCTGTTTGCAAGGTCTTTGAAGTATTTGTTCACAGCGGCAATAAATACAATTTTGTTATCGTATGAATTTTCGACCTTGCCTACAAATTCATCCTCAAAGGTTGCACGGATATCATCACGAATCATATCGACAGCCTCAATGATTTTGATTTTTTTGAAATCATCACCTTTGTCCTCTGTGGCGGTTGTAAGAGAATTGACGCCCCTTGCAATCTTTATTTTTGTGCCGTCATTAATTAAAATCAGCTTTCCGTTATCCACATCATCGTCCGGAGTTTCGCTTTCGGTTATGCTTTCAACCTCCGAAAGCGTGTAGTATGTAGCGCTCCGATTAAGCGGAAGTCCGGCAAGAATCCCGGCAATGCGGCAGCAAAACTCTGCGGTTGTATATGTCTTTGCGCCGATCTTAATGTTGTCGGTTGCAAAATTTATGATGCCCTCGTTATCTGCTGCGGCAAGCGGTAAAACCGCTTTGAATGTCTTATGATACTGCGTGCGCTGCTTTTTGATATACTCGACAACGGTATCCGTTTCACCGTCACCCAAACCGGGAACGGCAAGGTAATACCACCGCTTGTTTTTTAGTCTTTCGAGCGCGTCCGAAATATTATCGGAGGTCTGCACACGCTCCACAATTACCTTTGACGGTCCGCCCATAAACACAAGGGACAGATATGCAAGATTAGTTGCCGTATAATGGCTTTTTACAATCTCGTTCTCTTTTGTGTATACGGCGGTTTTTGTTGTATTGCTGTTATCTTTCAGAATAACAGCCACGATGCCGCGCTCACTTCGTGCGATGAGCGTTTCTGCAAGCGTCTTAAATTCAATCAGTATTTTCGGAAGTCCCACTTCCAATCACTGTCCTTTCGTTTAGTGTTTTCATCTTCGGCATTGAAACCGTTTTTGTGTTTGTTTCCTGTAAAAACTCCAATTCAAAATATGCGATAAGGACGCTCTTGTCGGAATCAAAGGTTATTTCATTGACCGATAAAAATCTGTCCTTTACCCTAATCGGAGTGTATAAAAATATGTTTTTCAGCTTTTCGGCATTTATGATGAGTTCTTCTTTGGTTTCCGTCAAGGGGTGATATGAAATCTCAATACCCAGGGTAACCAATTCGTAAAATTTATTTTCCGCTGCAACGCTCACAGGAAAAACCTCAATAAAGCAGGCAGGCTTTTGAAAGCCCTCTTTGACCTCAGACGCAATAACCGAGTATTTGTTCTTTGTGAGCAGTTTTGAAACCGCCGTTTGTATATCCTTTATCGTTATCACAACTCCACCTCGCTCGTTAAATCATCAAGCAGTTTTTTTGCATTTTTCTCAAAGGTTGCATTAAGTTCTTTGACCGTATCTTCAATCATTTTCTCGCCCTTTGTTTTACCGCCGACCGAAATACCTCTGATACCCCTCTCTAAAACATTCAGTTTTCTTCCGTTTCTTCTGACAGTAGAACCACCGGTTACAACTTTATGTCCATCCTCAACCACATGACCGTATCGATTCTCGGTCTGCACGCGGGCAACACGCGCCTTGCCGAAGGTCTTAGGCTTTTTGGTGCGCCATGAACCTTTCAGCTTTTTTGTTTTTCCTGTCGGCGTCTTTGCACGGACACGTTGTCTTGCGACATTCGCCATTGCCATAAGCATAGCGTCCGTCTTGTTTTCATACTTTTGCTCGATACGGTTAAAAGCCTTTTGCAAGTCCTCAAATCCGAATGTTCCGTCATTCTTCGCCATTATACTCACCCTTATCGAAATTCTGTGCCGTTTGTGCGTTTCTTTCGGCGGCTATGATCTGTAACTCCTCATGCCGCTCGTTAAGGTCAAGCACGGACACTATCTCAAATTCACGGTTATTGTAGAGAATACGCATAGACGGTGTGATGTTCCTAAAATACCTTGTTGAAATCTTGTATGTGGTTTCGGCTCGGATTTTCTGACTTTCTTCATACTCTCTGCCTGTGGTCGGTGCAACAAATGCCGCAACAGAAAAGTTTTCAAGCGCCAATTTATGCGCGTATGATTTGCCGTTCTCATACTTTAACACAGCGTTGCCGTCATTGTTATGTGTTAAATACACCTTATCCGCATCAACTTGCAACAGCAGAGGGAGATACGGCTTGAACGGCTTGTATCTCGGCACCATTTCACCCATAGAATTTATGATTTCATCTGTCGGTGACAGGAAAATAATCCTGTGTCTAAGCTTTGAAAAGTTCATTAAAACACCTCTTTTCTGTATGCGTCAAGCAGTCTGTATACCGTATCCGGCACACTGCCGCCGCTCCTGTTTTCATAAAAATGCGAAATAACCAAAAGCTGTGCCTGGCGCACAGACTCCGGCATCGGCTCAATGATGTCTTTTCTCAAATAATTCTCGCAAAGTTCCTTTGCCAAAAGCAGAAGGACGGAAATGTATCCGTCCTCCTCGTTGTGGTCTATCCTTAAAAATTCCTTTACTTCATCAAGCGTCAGCATTTGCCTTTCCACCTGCCTTTGGTTTCTGTTTTTCTTTCGGTTTTGGTTCTGCGATTTCCTCTGCCAGTCCTCCGGCAATTAAATCCTTTCCTAAATCCTCTGCAACAATGACTTCTTCGCCTTGCCTGTATGTGAAATCAAGTCCGCTGCATGATATCAATATTTTTATGTGCATATCGGCTCACCTCACGATGCCTTGCAAGCAAGCGTTTTTACTGTTTCTGCAAGAGTAAGTTTTCCGTCCACTCTCTGGAATGTTCTGAATCCCACCTGTCCCGTTGCAGCGTACAGTTCATTCAATCTTTGGAAGGTTCTGCCCTGGCGGTCGGCAATCCAGTAATATGAAATATCTCCGAAAAGAATCGGCTTTTTGCCTGCTCCGATTTCGGGCATATATGCGGAAGATATAATTCTGTTGCCGATAAGGGTATCCGGCTGTCCTTCTTTCAATCCCGGCTGCCACAGATACATTCCGTTTGAATCTTTAAGCTGACGGATTGCTTTTACAGTTGAATCGTTGGCAATAAATACGGCATTTTTTCTGTATGGTGAGCGAAGGCTGTGATAGAGGTCAATAACTTCATCAGCTGTAATCGCCGCTGCCGCCGCTGTGGTCTTACCTGTTTCCGCTGTTTGCAATATTCCCGAGGGTCTGCCTGTCCCGGTGCCGTTTATAAACGCATTTTCTTCCGCTGCTGCCATGCGTCTTACAAACTCTTTTGAGATATATTGCTCAAGGTCAAATACAGAATCGTTTAACAGTTCTTCCGATACCTTTATAATAGAAGTAAGCTTATGCGCACCGAGCGTAATTACTCCGAACGAATCGTCCGATTCGGTATATGCCGCTTCTTCGTCAGTCCATGCTGCCTCACCGTATCCTGCCACAACGGGAATTTTCTTATCGCCGTTTGATGATTTTATGACCGTTGCATACTGTCTGATAATATTTTCATCGTGCAGTTTTTCGATAAGCGTGCTTTCATACTCGTCCGGCACAAGATATCCGCCCTCGGAGTCTGTTCCGATTTGCAGTGCATTTACCGCTTCATACGGATTTTTCTTATTTCGCATTGCCTGCCAGAATGATTTTTTGTATTCATCTGAGCTGCGACCGGTTTTTTCTTCCGTTTTTGTATTTGGGTTTGTGCTGATCGGCGCACTTGTCGGCTTGGACATTTCAAGATCTAATGTCTCGCGTCTTTCGATAATCCCGATTTCCTTGCCGAGGTCTACAATCTCCTGCTCCATTTTTTCATATGTCGCTCTGTCATCTGCCGACAAAACATCGCCGTTTCTTTTGGCATTATCCAAAAACAGCTTCGCTTTTTCCCATAATTCACTTCTTTTTTGTCTTAATTCAACCGATTTGCTCATAAAAAATCCTCCTGTTATTTCAATAAATTTAATCTTGTTTCAAATTGAGAAATATCCGCTCCCTGCGGTTCTTTCTCAATCTTTTTCAGTTTTTTGCGCATAGCGGAAACCGTATTTGTAACCATACTCTTTTTATCGAATATGAAGTCTGTTCCTGATTTCAGCTTATCGTTATCGGAATACATGATTTTGTCGCAAAATCCCAAATCATACGCAGACTTTGCATTCATCCATGTTTCCGAATCCATCATCTTTGATATTTTTGCCCTCGATAATCCAGTTTTGTTCTGATATGCGTTTATGATGCTTTCTTTGATTTCGTTCAGAAAATCAATGCCCTTTTCAAACTCCGAAACCTCACCGCAAAGCATCATACTCGGATTGTGACACATCATCATACTGACAGGTGACATTAAAACAACATCTCCGTAGAGTAGGGAAAAACCGCCTTGCTATTTTTCAATAGTAGGTTTGTTTAACCCTCTCCCCAAACCGTGCATACACCTCTCGATGTACACGGCTTTCCATTGTTACTCTGATTTAGAAACTTTCTTTCCGTGAATTATTTTGTGGCATTCGTGGCATACAACCAAAGTTTTCCTCTTTTTACCTATCATCGCTTGTTCCCAAAGTTCTTTACCTTTCAGGTCTTTTAATTTGTGAACATGATGTATTTCGTATGAACTCGCCATTGTAGTTCCACACAACTCACAGCAATTTGCTTTTAATCTCTCTTCAACGACTGTTCTTGAATTTTGGTGTATTATTGCAGTATTATCAATTTCGTCACTAAAAGATTTATTTCTTTTAATATCTTTAAGATTAGCAAAATAGCACCTTTTCTTGCCTTGTTTTGTTTCATACGGTATTCCCCAGTCACCATTTCCATCCTTGAACTTAGTTATGATTTTAGGAACAGTGCTTTTGTGCCGATGCGCCAGAGTTTTTAAACAACTATATTCCATAAGGTAGCAAAAATAATTTAGTGTACTGAAATTACTTGCCATAGAATAATAATTGCAAATACCTCTGACTTCAGCATTATATGCTGTAATAATTTCAAGGTCTGTGCAACGTAAAAGCGATTTTCTAACATTAGGGTAAATATTTCCGCTTTTATCCTGCTTAATGATGTCTTTTGAAAATAAAAACTTCATAATCTTATCTTCAAGCGGAATATTCAATTCAACAATTTGACTTAAAGTACGTTGCTTATGGTTACCCGATTTACTGATTGAATTATCTCGTCTTACTCGTATGTCATAACCTAAAAATCTTGCTTTTTCATTACTATGTGTTATCAAAGTTTTCTCTTGCGATAGTTCCATTTTTAACTCATTGGAAATAAAATCAGACAATTGTTGTTTGATTTTCCTACAATCCTCAGCACTCCCTTTAACTCCTATCAGAAAGTCATCGGCGTAACGAACATATTTTATTCTTTTGTCCGTTTGGGATTTACAAGGAATTTGTCTCAGTTGCTTTTGAAATTCTTTCTTTTGGGATATAAGCATTTCACGCTCAATTCCCGTTGCTTTGTTAATTTTAGGATTTAACCGATTAACCCTACTTCTCATACAGTTGTATTCTGTCGTACAAAGTTTGTCTCTTGGTTTTTCAAACTCAATTGCGATTTTTTCGATAAACTTGTCGAGTTCATGCAAGTAGATATTTGCGAAAATAGGTGAAATAATGCCACCTTGAGGCGTTCCACTGTATGTTTTGTGGTACTGCCAGTTTTCCACATATCCAGCTTTTACAAATTTCCAAATTAAGTTAATTAGTCGCTTGTCTTTGATTTTTGCATTGATTATATTAACCAATTTTTCATGGTTAATATTGTCGAAACAGCCTTTAATATCGCCCTCAACAAACCAACGTACTCCGTTAAAGCCTTTGGTTATAGATTTTAATGCAGTATGACAACTCCTGTTTGGTCTAAACCCATGTGAACAGTCAAGAAAAATAGGTTCATAAACTGCTTCCAAAATCATACGTAAAGCTTCTTGAACGAGCTTGTCTGTAAATGTTGGTATTCCCAATGGTCGCATTTTGCCATTGGCTTTCCTTAAATAGGTTCGCCTTGCAGGTTCGGGCGTATAGGTTTCATTTTGTAGTGATTTTATAATATTATTTATCTTTTTCTCACTAAAACCATCCGCCGTGTCATTGTTGACACCTTTGGTTGAGGCTCCATTATTAGCATAAAGATTTTTGTAGGCTAAATAATACAAGTCAGGTCGCAGCAAATAGCGATATAACCGTGTAAAAATTTCGTCTTTGTTTTTGAGAGAGTTTCTACTCATATTTTCTAAAATTTCTATTGTTGGTTTCATTTGAGGTATTCCTCCCTAATCAATTTTTAATTTTAGTTCGCAACAACTGCGTTCCTTTGCCTTTATGACGGTGTTACCGTCCTTGACTACTACGAACGCTCCGAACCCTTGCAGAATATTCAAACGCTAAAAGTTATAGCCTTTTTCTGGCGTTTCTGTTTAGGGTTTCCCCAGTTAGCATAATGAATTGGTATGCAGATTGTCGGATAGGCTTTCGTTTCTTTTCCACAGGTTCTCTTGCAGGTTACATAGATTTTAATGATAACCAAATAAATATGGCTGGACTTTATTTGTATCTATGTCAAGGGTGTCAGGCATTTTCCCTTGTCGTATCGCAACCGAAACTCGAAACTCACCTTACCAAATACAGGATTATCCTCATATCTGCTTGGCGTTGCGGTTCAATCGTGCCGTATTGCCTTAGGCAACTTACCGCTTTCCTGCTGTGCTATGTTCCCGTATCGACTTTCATCTTGCGGTTAAGCAGGTCGCCTCACGAGTTATCTTTCGTGGTAAAACCATCAATTTTACTGTTCATTATGCCCTATCTGGGCGCACCGCCATTGCAATCAGTGATGCCGCACTTGCGGCTATGCCGTCAATTTTAATTGTGATATTGCCGGGGTATTCTTTCAGCATATTGTAAATCTGCGCTGCGGCAACGCAATCTCCGCCGGGAGAATTCAGCCACACCGTTACATCACCGCTATCGGCATAGAGGTCATTTTTGAACAGCTGCGGTGTGACATCATCGTCATACCAGCTCTCGTCTGCGATTGTGCCGTTTAGAAACAGTGTTCTGTCCGTCTGCTCCGTTTGGTTCGTCCAGTTCCAAAATTTTTTCATCTTCGTTTTCGTCCTCCTTCTGCGTATCTTCATTAAAGTACGCATTATGTTTTTCAATATTTTCAAGCGGCAGCATATTTCCGTTTACCAAATACAAATCTCCGCCGTCCTCTTTCGGAATACGGTCGAGGTTTTCAAGCTCCCGTATATCGTTCGCACTCATCCAACCGTTCTGCCTTGCCGTTGCGTAGCCGTTCATTCGGCTTTGATAATCACCGCGCAAAAGTCCGTCCACATTGAATTTTATAAAATACTCTTTCTTTTCATCGGGAAGAAGGAGCGAGCGAACCATTGACTGTTCCCATCTTGACACCCACGGGTCAAGCGTATATTTCACAAATTCAAGCGACTGCTGTTCTATATTGGAAAAGCTCGACTTTTCAAGGTCACCGACCATATGCGGCGGCACTCTGAAAATTCGAGCTATTTCGTTAATCTGAAATTTTCGTGTTTCAAGAAACTGAGCCTCGTTCGGTGATATACCGATCGGAGTATATTTCATGCCTTCTTCCAAAACGGCAATGCGGTGAGAGTTTTGTGTCCCCATAAATGATTGGTTCCAGCTGTCACGGATTTTCTGCGGTTCCTTTACCGTACCCGGATGTTCCAAAACACCGCCGGGAGCGTCTCCGTTCGAGAAAAACCTTGCGCCGTATTCTTCACAGGCAATCGCCATACCGATTGAGTTCTTTGCCATTGCAATGGGCGAATATCCGACAAGTCCGTCAAAACCGAGTCCCGGTATATGCAAAACATCGGACGGTGGGAGTACAACGGTCGAGTTCGGCATGGTCGGCGCTTCATCGGTGGATTTCATGTATTTGTAGTAAAGGTGGCCGTCCGAATTGCGGTCGACCGTCATTTTATTCGGCATAAGCGGATAGAGCGCTATCACTTCGCCTTTGCCGTTTCGGATAATCTGCGCATAAGCATTTCCCCATAATAGAAGATGAGTCATAAGCGTTTCACGAAACACAAATGAACTCATCTCGGGGTTCGGCTCATCATGCAAAAGTAAGTACAGCGGATGGTCTACGGCTTTTTCCTTGCCGCCGTCCTCTTTGTACCGGTATAGGTGCAGCGGAAGTCCGGCAATTGCCTCCGACAGAATGCGAACGCAAGCATACACTGCCGTCATCTGCATGGCGCTCCGTTCGGTTACTGCTTTGCCGGAGGTTGTTCCTCCGAAGAAAAAGCTGTATCCCGAACCGGCAGTTCTGTTTTGGGGCTTATCCCTCGCCTTGAAAATACTTGTAAACAATCCCATTAAAATTTACCCCCCTGCTATTTTTTCAAAAACTATTGACTTTTGATAGCATTTATGCTATCATATTCATATACTAATAAAGATGGAGCATACTAAAATGTATACAGTTGAATTTTATGAAAATGTGAAAGGCGAATCTGATGTTTGGGATTTCCTTGAAGAACTCCGCATAAAAGCAGAAACTAACAAGGATGCCCGCATACAATATAAGCAGATAAGCTTTTACATCCAATTACTTCAGGATAACGGAACTCGGCTGCCAGATAATATCACAAAACACATTGATGATGGCATTTGGGAACTCCGCCCGGGCAGCAACCGTGTATTATACTTCTTTTTCAAAAACAATACATTTGTTTTGTTACACCATTTTCGCAAGAAAACTCAAAAAACACCTCGTCCTGAAATTGAAAAGGCAAAAACAGAACGAGCAGATTTCTTATCAAGAGAGGAGCAAAAACGATGAAAACTTGGAATGATTACAAAGAACACGCAAAATCGCAAAGCTTAACTACTAAGCAAGACATCGAAGAAATCGAAGCTTTATCTTCTATTGTTTCTGCGCTTATCAGCAAGCGTACCGAAATGGGAATAAGCCAAAGAGAATTAGCCTCTCTATGTGGGATTCCCCAATCATCCGTTGCACGTATTGAATCATTTGCAACAACGCCAAAGCTTGATACATTATTGAAGATAATGCAGCCATTAGGCTTACATTTACACATTTCATCAAATTAATACTTTGGCATTTAGGGTGGTCATATCGACCACCTTTTTATAAAAACAAAATCCCTCTCTCATCGTACACACTCTCTGATGTGTCATTACCGCAGCGTATTGCCCGGTCAAGCGCCATAACCGTCGCAACGGCACCGTCAATCT
>CAJKHT010000057.1 GCA_905199755.1 uncultured Eubacteriales bacterium
ATATTATCATTTTGGAGCCAAATTTGAGGTTTACACAAAATGAGGGACTGCCCCGGAATGCGAAAAAATCAAGGTTTTATTATTGTAAATCAAATAACGGTCGGCGGCGCTGAATTTGTGCTTGGCGTTCACGAAAAGAATCCGAATAGCTTTGTACCAGTAATCCATATCTACAATTCGCCAGTTCACTCCGCCTATAACCCAGTAATCACCGAGAAATAAGTCTTTGAATGTTCCGTCCTGAATAGCTGCCTTTTGTGCCGCCGTTACACTTGTTCCGAGGTTTTTACCTCTGAAAATTCTTGAATGTGCTTCGGGTGATATACTCCCCGCAAATGCTACAGCTGCGTCTTTTGTTAAAATATATTTGGTGCCGCCGTCTCCGTCTATGACAAATGCGTCACTATCGGTCAGCGAAGTGGTATTTGGATATTCCTTGAACTTCATATCAGTTCCTCCTTCTTATTTTAAAATGTGCTGTCAAGTATAGAATGCTCTTTCAGCTTATCTAACGTGTCGTTTATATTTGCAATAGCCGTAATTACATTCACTCGCCCAAATATTGATTGTCCATCGCTATCAAGCAACTTTCCGCCGTCCGAATCAGTTATTTCGCAATCAAGCATTGTTGCAGAAGATATGGCATCATCAACATACTTTTTGTTTGTGTAGTCGTCATCGGCAGAGGGAATAGCAGAGGAAGTAATCTTATTTTCTCCCATATTTATGCTTCCCGTCATCGTGCCGCCTTTTAAAGGTAGGCGAGCGTTAATCTGTGCCTGCAACTTTCCCAATGCTTTAATAATGTTATCTGATGCCGTTATAGCGGAATTTGTTGCTGTAGATAATCCCGTAAGTAATACAGATTGAACAGTTGTAAGAATCGAAGCCCATCTTTTAGTTCCTACCCACATCTGCGATGCAGTCCCAGCGGTGATTTTGGGTTCTTTTGTGTTATCCGCTATCGTAATATTGGCTGACCCATCGAAGCTCACCCCGTTAATTGTTCGAGGAGTTGTAAGTTTTGATGCTGACAACACTTTTTTATTACTGTCAGCGGTGTTATCAACATTACCGAGACCGACATCTGATTTTGTCAGCACAACGACTCCCGTCTTACCAGCAACGCTTTGCACTGCATCTGTTGGGGTTAGTAACTCCTGCCAATTTGCTAACGTGCTTGCCGGTTCATTTTGAAGAATAAAAGATTTGCTCAAATCTGTTCGTATTGCGACATCGCCAACCTGAGCAGATAACGCAAGCATCGCTGCTTGAGTGTTCACAACATATGTTTCGGTTATTGTTATAGGCGGAAGCTGTTCAGTCGGTATTAAACCATTCGCGTCCAATTCGGCGTAACCATTAGGTTGTCCTTTCTCATCAATTTTACTGAAAGCCTCATCAAGTGCAGCTTTTACAGTAGTTGAATTTGGATGTTTCGAATTGCTGTAAGCTGCATATGCTTTATCCTGAGCGTCAACATACTTTTTATTAGTGTAATCGCTATCCGTAGACGGAGTGGCGGAAGAAGTTACTTTGTTGCCATTCATGGTAATTCCGCCAGTCATTGTGCCGCCGCTACGCTTTAAGCGAGTTTCGGTATCATCGTTTACGGCTTTAATGGCATCGTGTAAAGCTGAACGCATATCTCTGCCGTAAATGGCATTTTTTATAGTATTTAAAAGTGACGATATATTCGCCATGATTGTTCACCTCCTTAATCAGTCAACATCCAATCCAGCTCAAGTATTTCCTCACCGTTTAGAAGACCGATAACTTCATCATATGGAATAGTCATTAATTCCACATTATGTTCTATGTTTTTTATAGAATCGAATTCTTTGATAAATTCTTGAAAGTTCGAAGATGTTGGAGATATAGACACCATACCCGTTTCCTTACCGTTCTCATCCTTATCGGGTTCGCCGTATTTACTTATTAAATCCCGCTTAAAAGCAAAATACTCTGTAAGTGTATCTTTAAGTATTCGAGTATTCCTCGCAGCGATGTATCCAATTTGGTCACGATGAGGAAGTATCGGTTTTAATGTCTCCAGCATCATTTCCATTTTGATATTGCTGAGCTGCATATTTGTCCTCCTCTGATTTTTCATAAATTATCGTTACCTCAATACATGGTTTATTATTGCGTTTCGGCGCCTTCATTCCTATTTTTTCCATGTTAATCCTCCGTCATGTCATTATTACGCCATCACAAACATATACGTCCCAATAACCATTTCCGCTTGCTCTTTGCAGTCGTACAAGCTCTGGTTTATCACCAGAAGAAGTTGTTAAAGTTACAGACTCATATGTTGTTCTTCCACTTCTAAATATGAAAGGCTCACTCATATAAAGATCTAACTGCGCACCTAAAACAATTGATTCCGAAACGGTTTTATCTCCACTTTCAAATACTAATTCGGTAGCGGTATATAATATTTTGGTATCATAAAAACTTTCGGAACTGTCATATCTTGCCCATGAAATATATGACACATCCTCTTCGATATCCATAGCAATACCTCTATCCGAGGGGCTGTTTGTCCAATATTGTGATGTGAAATGACCGACTTCTTCGGATTTATAATTGAATTGTAAACCGCCGCTATTTAAAGTGAGGGAGTCATTATAAATACTATAAGCATTAATAACAAATCCTCCGATTTTTCCATACTCGGCAGTTAAATATCCATAGTCGTCAACTGAAAATCGCCCACTTGGATAGCTCGTAGACACTCCTAAGGCAATAGATCCTTTTTTCATTGTGAGAACGCCCGTTGATAGATTCCAATTGGTGTTGCCTTTCTCATCCTGCAATATGCCCGTCCGTATTCTGTCGGCAGACATTGTGCCGGTTGTGATAAAGTTTGCGACAATTGCTCCGTCCATGGTTATAGCGGCATCTGTAAAATTTCTACCACCATCTTTGGAATATGCTAAACCATTGATACTCCACTTCCAAAGTTTCGTACCTGTTTTCCATTTATCTGTAGATGGATCGTAGGCAATATTAGCATTTTCAGATGAAACAGCTAAATATTCGGAACCATTTTGATTTTTTATAATAGTCACATAACCTTGCGTGGCCATATTCATGATTGAAGTAGCATTGTCCTGTGCTTTATCAAGAATTGTTTTTTCGTTTGGAATTTTAGCAATCTGTTCAAGTATAGCAGTATTAGCGGCTCGTGTTGATGCTGTTAAAGAACTTTCTTTCACGGTATCGCCAAGCGTATATGTCGAATTTGCGGCACTATCTAACTGTATGCTGAGTTTGGTAACGGGAAACACCTTATCCATACCATGCGGTCGAGATATACATCTCACATTATCCAACAAATTTATAGACTGTACATCTTTTGAAAGATACCGCAGGTCGACGGCGGATACCTCGATAACCACGTCGTCAAACTGTTCGTCTGCTAAGTAATCTTTAGCTTTTTGCAACAGCTCGCTTGGGTCGGTTATATCTTCCCAGTCGACAACAAGTTCTATCCATCCATACATTTTTATGGCGTCTTCGTTTGTAACGTATCTGCTACCGCCGTTTACACTTGAAACATCGAGATAAGCGTCAACCGATTCTATCGGAGAGGTATCAAGCTTTGCTCCTCTTGGCATTATGACCGTTGCATATTCGCTCATATCCCAATTACGTGTGAAATCGAGCAGATTTTGTCCGAATCGTATCGTTTGTCCATTGGTGTTTGGGTAATCAGCTAAGTAATCCAAATACCTATGCAATATACCATCTTCGTCATAAACTCTTCTGATACGAACGTGTCCTCCCAGTTTATCAATTAAATGGTCGCTTATGGCTTCCATGGTCGTTTCGTTATTAGTGATTCGACTTATGATGTCATTGCTGACTGTGATTGAACCCATTTCGATTTGTTTATCTTCAGCAACTTTAGAATTATGCTCATTTAAAAGGGCATCTAAAAAATCATATACGTAAACATCGTTATACTCTGTCGGCGGTTGTGTTGTATCGTTGAAGTAGGCAAGTTCACCCTCACAGGTTAAAATCCTGCTATTTTGAAAGTTTTTCTTTTCGCTTATTATTCTGCCTGCCCAGATTTCTTCGTTATCTCGTTTTACCACGATTTCCGAACTTAATCGTTCAAGTTTATCATAGCCGGCGTTTCCTACCGGAAGTGTTATTTCAAAAGTTCCGGCAGTATTATCGGCAAGATCGAGTTTTGGTGTAAGTGCATTTATAGCACCGGCTAAATACAAATCATTATATACGCAAATTCCATCACCGTATACACTGTACATGATTATAACCTCCCAGCTCTAAATTCTATAGATACAGTTCCAACGCCCCTAAACATAAGAGTATATGAACTTTGACCGTAAAATACGAAATCGGGTATTGAGTTTTTTCCATCGACCAAATAAACAGTTACATCTATACCCAAATAAGTGTTTATAAATCGAACCTCTAAAGCGTCTGAATCGGAAACATTGAAAACAGGACTGACCGGCGATTTTCCAAACAGAACACCGTCCAAAGTATTGCTCGACCAACTCGACGGACTATTTACTTCGATATTCGAGAATGTTTGTTCCCATATTATGTCTTTTTCAAAATTAAACGGATCCCATAACCACGGATCGGCGGACGACAAGGTTGACCATTTATAAGGATCAACAGTATACCCGATTGTTATTTGAGACCAAGTATCACCGGAAGCCCAATTGTCAACGGTGAAACGTCCTTTGTAAAAATAATCCGGATCATCCGCAAGTATGGCGTTCATACTCCGTCCGTGCAAATATTCCATAATTTCCGTGTATCTTTCGTGCCACTCAACATAATCGTTCATTACTCTGAATTTGAAAGACCCTGTACGATTTTCATATATGGGATAACCGGTTAGGGACTCTGATAAGTCCAGAGCCCCATTTCCACCGGGTATATCAATATATGTCGTCTTTGGTTTTGGCGGAGAAAATACCGGTCTTTCGGTGGGGAGGATTTTCCAATCGTCCCAAGTATTTTTATCGCCAAATGTTATTGATTGAATCATCTTACACCCCTCCTGTTCATTTTTGCAAGTCCTCCTAAAGCGTTATCCATATCGGGAGCAATCTCGCCGACAAGAGTTCCGCTATCAAGAACAACTTGCATACGTTCAAGTTTAGAAGCCATTTCACTAAAGTCGTTACGCAAAGAATCAATGGCTGATGCGAGTTTATTATTCGACTTTTCGGCAACTTCTTGTAACTTGCCAAACAGTTCCGATTTGTCATTTTGATTTCCCATAGCCACAGATGAACCAATGGATAAACCACGATTAGCGGCAAAAGCGTTGTCGATCATTCCCAAACCGCTTCTGACATTTGTCAAATCGAGTACAGGTGCGATAGTGGGTTGATAGTCCATATCGTCATCAACAATGTCTGCGATTCTTGAAATTGATGAAGACATGGAATTAATAACGGAATAACCTAAATCACCGCAGGCATCCACAGCATTGTCTTTAAGATGGTTTATACCGTTAACCAAACCTTTAACGATATATTCTCCGATTCGAAATGATATCGGGTAAATATCACCATAACCGACCGTCGTAAATGTAGCAACAGCCCACCACAAACCCGAAAACGCATTTTTAAATACTTCGGGTTGCACAGGGTTTTCAATGCTATACATACCTCAGCTTTTACTTTTGCCCATCCTCTGTACTAAGTTGTACCTCATCGCATGCTTTTCTTGCACATCTGCAAATACTCGCTCTATTGTTTCGCTTTCAGTGCATTTTTTCTTAAAATGACATACTGAACATTTTTCCGAATCGTATTTATACTCCCGATAATCCTCACGATTTGTTGTACTGTAATGGTTTCGAAGTAATTATTTCATCAGCTTCACTACTGTTACATACAGTATAAAAATATTTCTTATTTATTTTATTTTCATCAAAAATAAAAATGTTTTTTTCTGAATGCTTCATAATTATTTTTCTGATATTGCTTTGCTCAACATCGTAATCCGAGATAATGCCGTCTTCGGAAAAACCTCCTGATGAAAAAATGCGACATCAATATTAAACTGTTCGGCATATTGCTCTGCAATTGACCCGACAAAACACATATCTTTTTCATAATATTCTCCGCCGATTAAAATACAAGGTATCTGTAATTTAGATGATGTCTGCAGTGCATTTAAAGAGTTTGTTATAATCATTGTATTATGAAATTTTTTGATAAAAGGTATGATATAAAGACAAGTTGAAGAGCTGTCAATATAAAACGTCAAATTGTTATCCAAAAACTTCTCAGCCTTTTTACTGAGCGAAAGTTTTCCAAAGCCGATTGACTTATCTACCGCAGTTTACATAAAAAAACAACCGCTGTACTAAGTACAGCGGTTGTTTTTCATGTCTTTATTCGTATTAAATTACTTCTGCGGTCCTGCCGAAACCAATGCCTTACCTGCAGCATTGCCCTCGTATTTAGCAAAGTTCTTAATAAATCTGTCTGCCAAATCCTTTGCCTTTGTTTCCCATTCCGAAGTATCAGCGTATGTGTCACGCGGATCGAGAATACCTGCATCAACACCGGGAAGCTCTGTGGGAACTTCAAAGTTGAAGAACGGAATCTTCTTTGTGGGAGCTTTTGCAATGTCACCGTTAAGGATAGCGTCAATTATACCGCGTGTATCACGGATAGAAATACGCTTGCCTGTGCCGTTCCAGCCTGTATTTACCAGATAAGCCTTTGCGCCGCTCTTCTGCATCTTCTTAACGAGTTCTTCAGCATACTTTGTAGGATGAAGCTCTAAGAATGCCTGACCGAAGCAAGCCGAGAATGTCGGTGTCGGTTCTGTAATACCGCGCTCAGTACCTGCAAGCTTTGCGGTAAAGCCCGAAAGGAAGTAATACTGAGTCTGTTCCGGTGTAAGAATAGATACCGGAGGAAGTACGCCGAAAGCATCTGCCGAAAGGAAGATTACATTCTTTGCATCGGGAGCTGCCGAAACGGGACGTACAATCTTTTCAATATGGTCGATAGGATACGATACACGTGTATTTTCCGTTACACTCTTATCATTAAAGTCAATTTTACCGTCCTTGTCAAGAGTTACATTCTCCAGCAAAGCGTCACGTCTGATTGCATTGTAGATGTCAGGCTCTGACTCCTTATCAAGGTTAATAACCTTAGCATAGCAGCCGCCCTCGAAGTTGAATACACCGTTATCATCCCAGCCGTGTTCATCATCGCCGATAAGGAGACGCTTAGGATCGGTTGAAAGTGTTGTTTTGCCTGTTCCCGAAAGACCGAAGAAAATAGCTGTATTTTCACCGTTCATGTCTGTGTTTGCAGAGCAGTGCATTGAAGCAATACCCTTAAGCGGCAGATAGTAGTTCATCATTGAGAACATACCCTTCTTCATTTCGCCGCCGTACCATGTATTTACAATAACCTGCTCACGGCTTGTAATGTTGAACATTACCGCTGTTTCCGAGTTAAGTCCGAGCTCTTTGTAATTTTCAACCTTTGCCTTTGAAGCATTATATACGATGAAGTCCGGCTCAAAGTTTTCAAGCTCTTCCGCTGTCGGTGTTATGAACATATTTGTAACAAAGTGAGCCTGCCATGCAACCTCAACGATGAAACGGATTGCCATACGTGTATCCTTGTTTGCTCCGCAGAATGCATCTACAACAAACAGTCTCTTGTTTGACAATTCCTTAATAGCAAGGTCTTTTACTGCTTTCCATGCTTCCTGGCTTGCAGGGTGGTTATCATTTTTATATTCATCGGAAGTCCACCAAACGGTATCCTTTGAATTTTCATCCATAACGATGAATTTATCCTTAGGCGAACGGCCTGTGTATACACCGGTCATAACGTTAACTGCACCCAATTCGCTCTCCTGACCTTTTTCAAAGCCTTCAAGAGTCGGTTTTGTTTCTTCCTCAAACAACATTTCATATGAAGGATTGTGTACAATCTCCGTTGCACCCGAAATGCCGTATTTGCTTAAATCAATTTTTGACATTTTATATTACTTCCTTTCTTTAATTTACATATTCATGCACGAAATATATTTTTTCCTGCTTTACAGATATTATAATTGATTTTTACCGAAAAATCAATAGATTTATAGGATTTTTATAGAAAATTATGCATTTCTTACTGTATGGCATTTTATATTGAGCCGCAAATCGGTAAACTTCACATATAATTACCGTCAGTATTTTTTATGTTCATCCGCCCAGCCTATTTTATTTACCTGTCTGTTTCTTGCAATGGACATACTTCCCTCGGGAATATCCTCCGTGATTGTGGAGCCTGCCGCAATATATGCACGGTCGCCGACCTCAACCGGCGAAACAAGATTTGTATTACAGCCGATAAATGAATTATCGCCTATCTTTGAGCGGAATTTCTTCTTGCCGTCATAGTTGCAGGTAACCGTTCCGCAGCCGAAGTTTACGTTTTTACCGACATCGCTGTCGCCTATATAAGTAAGGTGAGAAATTTTTGTTCCGTCATCAATAACCGAATTTTTAAGTTCAACAAAATCGCCTACCTTTACGTTTTTGCCGACCTTACAATCAGGTCTTACATACGCAAACGGTCCGACATGAGCGCCGCTGCCGATTTCGGAATTTAAAATAACGGAGCTTAACACCTCTACACCGTCACTTAAAACAGCGCCGTCCAGTCTGCTGCCCATTCCTATAATGCAGCCGTTCCCGATTTTTGTTCCCGATAAAAGCTCGACATTTCCGCCTATTTCCGTATCATTTCCTATTTCGACATCATCTTCAATATACACGCTTTCCGGGAAACGCATGGTAACACCGTTTCTCATATGCTTTTCAACTATTCTGTCATGCATGATTTTTTCAGCTTCATGCAGCTGCACTCTGTCATTTACTCCGCGTATTTCATCATTATCCTCAATGATATACGCCCCCGCTTTTCTGCCGCTGCCGATAAGAATTTCAACGGTATCGGTAAGATAATATTCACCCTGTGCATTATTCGGTGTAAGCTTTGTCAGTGCTTCAGCCAAATCACCGCTGTTAAAAACATACATTCCGGAATTAATTTCCTTTATAAGCTTTTCATTTTCATCGGCATCTTTCTGCTCAACAATTTTTATAACGTTTCCGTCCGAATCTCTTACAATTCTTCCGTAACCCGTTGCATCATCAAATACCGCTGTCAGCACTGTGACGGAATTACCGTTTTCCTTATGGTATTCCATTGCCGCTTTTATGGTCTGTGCGGTGATAAGCGGTGTGTCGCCGTTCAAAATCACTACATATCCGCCGGCATTGTTTATATAATCCGCCGCCTGCATTACGGCATGACCTGTTCCTTTCTGCTCACTTTGCAGCACAAATTCACATTCACCGCCAAGAGCCTCTTTAACCAATTCCGCCTTATGACCGACAACCGCAACAACCTTATCCGCGCCCGCATTTTTCGATGTATCGCTCACACGGCGGCAAAGCTCCTTTCCGCATACCTTATGCAGCACCTTAGGTATTTCGGATTTCATTCTTGTTCCCATTCCTGCCGCCAAAATAATACTTGTAAACATTATAATTCCTCCCCGTTTAAAATTTTCTCAGCCGTGGCAGTATCTTTTTTTATCTGTTCTGCCAGCTTGCCTATATTTTCAAATTTTATATCACCGCGTATTCTTTTTACAAATTCAACACGGACATATTTTTCGTATATATCGTCCGAAAAGCCGATTATGTGGCTTTCAACCGTGGTTTTCTCGGCATCAAAGGTCGGATTTTTTCCGACATTTATAACGCTGCCGTATTTTTCGCCGTTTACATAAGTAAAGCCTGCATAAACGCCGCTGCCCGGAATCAGCATATTACCTCCGACTCCGACATTAGCAGTGGGAAAACCTAATTTTCTGCCGTTTTGCAGACCGTGTTCAACATCGCCGCAGACACAAAAGCATCTGCCCAAAAGCTTATTTGCTTCTTCAATATTTCCGTCTTTTATGCAATTTCTTATATATGTGCTCGATACGGTTATTCCGTTAAGCTTAAATTCCGGCAGAATAACCGCTTTAAATCCGTATTTTTCACCCAGACCTGCAAGCAATTTTGCATCGCCCTCCGCTTTATAGCCGAATCTGTAATCATATCCGGCAAACACCGCTTTGCAATTCAGCTTATCTTTAAGCAGAAGTACAAATTCTTCGGGTGTTTTCGTCATAAAGCTTTCATTAAAGCTTACGGTATATGCAAAATCAATCCCCATACCGTCAAGTAAACGCCGCTTTTCCTTATACGGAGTTATAAGCTGTGCATTTCGGTTTGCCGTAACAGATTTCGTATTTACGTCAAACAGCAAAATTCCGCTTTTCAAGCCGTTTTTGTGCGCATATTCGATTCCGCGGCATATAAGCTCCGTGTGTGCCGTATGCAAACCGTCGAAATCTCCGAGCATAACCGCCGTCTCTTCATGTAGCACCGTATTTTCATCGTTTATTGTTTCCAAACCATTACCTCCCGTTCGGAAATTTTTTCAGCTCCAGAATGATTTTTCCAGACACAGACGACCGTCAATACACTTCGATATGCACAAAAAGGCTCCGTCCTCGTCATATAATCTGTAGCTTTGTCCCTCAATGCCGCCGCGCCATGTCATACGTACACCGTTTACAATACTGCGCTTTTGTTTGTCATTAAGATGTATTTCGGGGAACTCTGCAAACATTCTGTCTGTGGGAATGATTATATCTTCAAGCCTGTCCGCCAGTTCCGAAAGCTGCTCCGGAGTATATGCATTTTCTATTTTGAACGGTCCCGAAGCTGTACGCCTGAGCGATGTCATGCACGCACCCGTACCGAGCCGTTCGCCTATATCCGAACACAGGGTTCTTATGTATGTCCCCTTTGAACAGTGTACGTCCAGTGTAATTATTAAATTATCCTCATCAATACCGATTACACCAGCCGAATAAATCGTTATTTTTCTTTTCGGGCGCTCAACGGTTATTCCCTCTCTTGCAAGCTCATAAAGCTTTTTTCCGTTTTGCTTTATTGCGCTGTACATCGGAGGTATCTGTTCAATTCCGCCGACAAATCCCTTTACGGCAGTATATATTTCCTCACGGTTTACCTTTACCGAACGGGTTTCAAGCACATTTCCGCTTATATCCTCGGTATCGGTAATAATCCCCAGACGCATCTGCGCTCTGTACCGTTTATCGGAGGCCGTCAGCATATCTGCCGTTTTTGCCGCACTGCCTATGCATACCGGCAAAACCCCCGTAGCCATAGGATCAAGGGTCCCCGTATGTCCCACTCGTCTGATACCTGTCAGACGGCGCACAAAATTCACCATATCATGCGATGTTTTTCCGCACGGCTTGTCAATGACTATTATTCCGTTCATATGAGCGCCTTTCTGAGAGATGCCACTATTAATCTTTCCGCTTCTTCAAGTGTATCCGTATCCATGCTGCACCCTGCCGCACGCGAATGACCTCCGCCGCCGAATTCCAAAGCGGTTTTTGCCACATCGGCATCACCGTTTGAACGCAGATTTACACGTATTTCCCCATTCTGGTGCTTTATGCATACCGCAATCTCGGTACCCTCGATTTCACGGGGAATATCAACCAAATTCGGAGCGTCCTTTGCAGTCAGATTATACTTTTTATATGTTTCGTCCGTCACTGCGGCAACTCTTATTCTGCCGTTTTCATAGCTGTGTATTCCGGCTGTAACCTCGGCGCACAGCATTGCACCATTATACGAGCGGCAGTCGAACAGCTTTCTGGAAACCTCGGCATGGTCAAAATCATATTCCATTAAATCCGCCGCTATACGCATTGTCCTCGGACTTGTATTTCCGTATTTAAAGCTTCCCGTATCCGAACATATTGCGGTAAAAAGAAACCTTGCTGTCTTTGCATTAATCTCAGCACCCATTTCCCTCAGCAATATATAAAGTATTTCACCTGCCGCCGCCGCATTTCCGTCTACATAATTTGCATCGGCATATCCGTCATTGGTAACATGATGATCTATATTTACGGTATTTCCGATTTCATCAAACAGTTTTTTTCTGCTGCCAAGTCTTTTTAAATCGGCACAGTCAAGGCACACGCACAAATCATGATTATACGTCTTTGTCTCATCATACACCTCATAATCTCCGCCCATAAAATCAAGACGCTTTTCGGGGATTTCACTGACATACACCACAGCCTCAATCCCCATGCCGCGCAGAATTTCAGATAATGCAAAGCACGAACCCAAAGCATCGGCGTCCTCGTTTATATGAGGCAGCACCGCTGCGGAATGAGCTGATTTCAATTTTTCTATCACATCATGCATTTTATATGCCCTCCGTCAGTTCTGCTCTGTTTTAAATTTCCTTAAAAGGCTTTCAATATGAGCACCGTGTTCTATTGAATCGTCCAGCTCAAAAACAAATTCGGGAGTATATCTTAAATCGATTTTTTTGCCTATTTCCCGGCGCACATAGCCTGCCGCGCTCTTTAAGCCTTCCATCGCCTTTTTCTGCGTTTCCTTATCACCCATGACAGATATATATGCTTTCGCATATCTTAAATCATTCGTGACGCTTACGGAAACAACGCTTGTCATCATAGGTATGCGTGAATCTTTCAGATTTCTGATAACCTGTGCCAGTTCGCGCCTTACCTCTTCATTAATTTTATCAATTCTCGCCATATACTATCTTTCTATTTCCTCCATTACGAAACACTCAATAATATCGCCGTCTTTGATGTCGTTAAAGTTTTCAATTCCCAGTCCGCATTCAAAGTTTTCCGACACCTCTTTTGCATCGTCCTTAAAACGCTTAAGACTGTCAATCTTGCCCTCATGAATAATAATACCGTCACGCACAAGACGGATTTCCGCATTACGCTGAATTTTTCCCTGTGTTACATAGCAGCCTGCAATCGTGCCGACGGATGAAACCTTGAATGTCTGTCTGACTTCGGCATAACCGAGCATTTTTTCCTTGAATTCCGGCTCAAGCATGCCTTTCATTGCAGCTTCTATTTCTTCAATCGCCTGATAAATTACGCGATACAGTCTTATATCAACCTCTTGTCTCTCGGCAGCGCTTACCGCACCTGCGTCCGGACGAACGTTAAAGCCTACAATTATAGCATTTGACGCATTTGCAAGCATTACGTCCGACTCATTTATGGCACCTACACCGCCGTGAATTGCACGTACACGCACTTCATCGTTCGACAATTTTTCAAGCGACTGCTTTACTGCCTCAACCGAACCCTGAACGTCAGCTTTTATAATAACGTCCAGTTCTTTCATGTTACCCTCATCTATCTGAGAGAACAGATTATCGAGAGAAACCTTAACGACTGAGTTAAACTTATTCTCCTGCATTTCCTGTTTTCTCTGCTCCGCAACATCACGCGCAAGCTTTTCATTTGAAACAACGGTAAGATGATCGCCGCCGGACGGAGCTTCACCAAAGCCCTGAATTTCAACCGGCATTGACGGGCCCGCAGCCTTTACGCGTCTGCCTTTATCGTTTACCATTGCACGTACTCTGCCGACTGCCGTTCCGGCAATTATCATATCTCCGACTTTAAGAGTACCGTTCTGTACAAGAACAGTGGCAACAGGACCTTTACCCTTATCCACACGCGCCTCGATAACCGTACCGTGCGCACTTCTGTTGGGATTAGCCTTTAATTCTTTCATGTCGGCAACAAGCAGAACCATCTCCAAAAGACCGTCGATATTTATTCTCTGTTTTGCCGAAACCTCAACAACAACCGTATCACCGCCCCATTCTTCCGGGATAAGCTCATATTCGACAAGCGCCTGCTTTACTCTTTCGGGATTTGCACCCTCCTTGTCAATCTTGTTAATTGCAACTATTACCGTTACTCCGGCTGCCTTGGCATGATTTATCGCCTCAATTGTCTGCGGCATGATACCGTCATCGGCTGCTACAACCAGTATTGCAATATCCGTTACCTGTGCACCTCTTGCACGCATTGTTGTAAACGCCTCATGACCGGGAGTATCAAGGAATGTTATGTCACGTCCGTTAAGTGTTACACTGTATGCACCTATATGCTGTGTGATACCTCCTGCTTCGGTCGAGGTTACATGAGTATCTCTTATGGCATCAAGCAATGATGTCTTACCGTGGTCTACGTGTCCCATAACGACAACTACCGGCGGACGCGGAACAAGGTCTTCCGCCTTATCCTCTTCCTCGGTATCCATAAACAGCATATCCTCTTTTGTGAGAACAACCTCCTGCTTAACGGTTATACCGAAATCATCACCTATAAGCGATGCCGTATCAAAATCAATTGCCTGATTCATCGTTGCCATAACACCAAGCATAAACAGCTTCTTTACGACCTCCGCACCCGGTTTTCCTATTTTCTGTGCAAATTCTCCGACCGTAATCGTTTCCGGGATTTCAACCTCTGTTATTACCTTTTTGGGAATAATCTTTTTGGGCTGCTGTTTCTTGAAATCCTTTTTCTTCTGATTTTGTTCCTGGAAACCGCGGTTCTTTTTGTTTCTGTTTCTGTTATGGTCTGACTTTATATTTTCCGGGACAAGATTTTCTATTCTTTCGCGCGATTCTATTTTATCCAAATCAACGTTTGAAATACGCGTATCGACATGACGCTTTCTTTCCTCGGTTTTTACGACAAACTCCTCGTCAGTGCCGTCTCTTTCAATGCTTGACAAATCAATTTTCTGACCTGTCTGCTTTTTCGCTGCGGTATGATGCTTCTGCTTCTTTTTCTTTTCATCCGCATTATTCGCAGCCGGCTTTGCTTCCGCGACAGGCTTTTGTGCAGCCTTTACTTCCGTTTTTTCTGTTTTTTCTTCTTTCTTTTCGGTCTTTTCGGGCTGCTTTGCTTCTTTTTTGCTTTCCTTGGATGCAGTTTTCTTCTCCGGCTGTTTTTCCGTTTTTTTCTTTTCTTCCGTTTTTTCCTCCGGCTTTGATTCCTGCTTTACCTCCGGCTCAGCTGCCTTCTTTGCTGCTTTTATTGCCTCCTCGCGGGCTGCAATTATATCACTCTCGTTTTCCTCATTAAGCTGTGTGTAAATATCAAAAACAAGACTCACCTGTTCTTCCGTCAGAGCCGTTGCGGCACTTTTACATTCAATGTCATGCTCCGCAAGCTTTGCTATTAAGTCCTTATTGGTTATCTTTAACTGTTTTGAAACCTCTCCGAGTTTTATCGTATCTGCCATATGGTCATCACCCTTTCCAACATTATCTGAATGATTGATTATATATATTTAAAATTGCCTCAGCAAAATTTTTGTCATTAACCGAAATGACCGCCCGTTCTCCGCATCCGACGCACTTCCCGAGCGACTCCGTATCGGCATATTCCACAACGGGTATTTTCCTTGTAAGACATGAGTCCCTGATTGATTTTTTCGTATTTTCCGAAGCATCCGCCGCCAGTATCACAAGCTTTGCAATGCCTTTTCTCACCGCATCGGTACAAAGTGTACCTCCCGATGAAATCCTGCCCGCACGTCTTGCCAGACCTGCCATTGAAAGTATTTTATCAGTCAAAGTATTTCCTCCGCCGCCAAATAAATTTCTTCACCGACTCTGCATTTAAAATGCTTTGCAAGAAGATTTTTCTTTTTTGCTTTCTCAACACATTCCGCATCTCTGCATATATATGCACCTCTGCCGAACAGCTTTTTCTTCTCGTCCGTCGCTATGCCTGTACTGCCGTTCACTATGCGTATCAGCTCATTCTGCGGTTTCATGCAGCGGCATGCCACGCACATTCTCATCGGTACGTGCTTAGTCATTTCCGTTCTCCTTTACTGCTGTGCCGATATATCTATCTTCCAGCCTGTCAGACGTGCCGCCAGGCGCACATTCTGTCCCGATCTTCCTATCGCAAGCGAAAGCTGATATTCGGGAACCGTAACCCTTGCGCTCTTTTCTTCTTCGTTTATTTCTGTAGACAGAACCTTTGATGGGCTTAAGCTTTCGGCTATAAATTCCGCCGGATTTTCGCTCCATTTTACTATATCAATTTTTTCGTCTCTCAATTCCTCGCCTATATGCTGAACTCTCAATCCCTTGGGGCCTATACATGCGCCCTGCGGATCGACATTGGGGTCCTTGGAGCATACCGCGATTTTTGTACGGGAGCCTGCCTCACGTGCAATGCTTTTTATTTCCACTATCCCCTCGGCAATTTCGGGAACCTCCGTTTCAAAAAGCCTTTTTACCAATCCCGGATGACTTCTTGAAAGTATAATCTGCGTTCCCTTTGTGCCGTTCTTAACTTCGCTCACATAACATCTTATCTGATTGTGTACCTCATAATTTTCACCGTCAACCTGTTCGTTAAGCGGAAGTATTGCTTCTATTTTGCCTATATCGACAAACACATTTCCGCGTTCGATTCTTGCAATCGTTCCTGTTACAAGCTCATTTGTTTTGTCCATATATTCGCTGTAGATAATTCCTCTTTCCG
Organism: uncultured Eubacteriales bacterium; assembly: GCA_905199755.1. Taxonomy (GTDB): domain Bacteria; phylum Bacillota; class Clostridia; order UBA1381; family UBA1381; genus UBA4716. The sequence goes on from CAJKHT010000057.1 coordinate 16,498, forward strand.
CTTCTCTGAGTCTCTGAGTAACGACCTGCTTTGCGGTCATTGCGGCTATTCTTCCAAAGTTTTTCGGAGTAACTTCTATATTTACAACGTCCCCCAGCTGATACTGACCGCTTATTTCCTTAGCGTCGTCAAGGCATATTTCCTCCATCGGATCCATAACCTCTTCGACCACCGTTTTCTGTGCCATTACCTTTACACTGCCTGTTTCTCTGTCAATTGCAACCTCAACATTCTGTGCAGAATTAAAATTCTTCTTATATGCCGCAACCAAAGCCGCATCCAATGCATCGAGTATCACATCTGCGCTTACTCCCTTTTCACGGCAGAGAGCTGTCAGTGCCTCCAACAATTCCTTATTCATTTTTATAATCATTCCTTTCCGTACATTCCTTAAAATTCAAAATGCAGCTTTATATAAGCCGCTTCTTTTACAGGCACGCTTATCCTGCCGTTTTCAGCTTCTATCACGGCTGTTCCGCCGTCATATTCCGCCAGCACTCCGCTAAATTCCTTTATACCGTCCGCCGCCTTATAAAGCTTTACATCAACGGTGCGTCCGATATAATACCGAAATTCACGTTCTTTTTTCAGTCTGCGGTCTGCTCCCGGCGATGACACTTCAAGCGAATAACTGTCCTCTATAATATTGCTTTCATCAAGCACAGGCTCCGCCATACGCGAAAACGTTTCGCAGTCATCTATTCCGACTCCGCCGTCCTTATCGATATAAAAGCACAGTACATTTTTTCCGTCTGCTTTTTTATAGGTGACATCAACCACATACATGCCCGTTTCCCCGGCAATCTTATTCCCGATTTCAAGAGCATGCTCCTCAATTTTATTAGCCATTCTTCCCTCCGAACCATTTATAAAAATCCGTAGAATTATTGTCGGAACGCTTAAAGCATACCATATAAACATGAAAGAGTGGGATAACCCACTCTTTCTCAATAAGCCTATAATCTACTAAATACATATTATAACACATATAT
>CAJKHT010000058.1 GCA_905199755.1 uncultured Eubacteriales bacterium
GGATATAGACGGAATGTTAAAGGAGGAATATAAGCGCCTGATTTAAGAGGAGACCGGACATAAAGCGCACCTGTACAGCATGAAACGTCCCAAAAGTTAAACCGAAAATCTAATGATTGGGAGGTCACATCGGTATCGGATGCGTTTTGTACGTCCGGGACTCTTTTTTATATATACGGTACTTGTAAAAATACGGAACGTGTGGTATAATAGCTAATGATTAAATAAGCCTGCGGATATATAAAGCCGCGGCATTTATTGACAGGTGAAAGCATGAATAACAAGGATAGGATAGCAGAGTATATAAAAAACGGAGCGAAGAAAACCGATAAAATCGGAATAGAGCTTGAGCATTTTGTGGTTGATTCGGTTACGGACGATAATATTCCTTATTCGGGTAAGCACGGAGTCGGTGAAATATTGAGTGAAATATCGGAATTTTACGACAAAAAGGTCTATTCCGAAGGATTTCTTATCGGATTGTCAAACGGAAGATACCATTTGACGCTTGAACCGTCCGCACAGCTTGAAATAAGTATTTGCCCCGTGGGGGATATATCGGAGGCAGATAAAATATATAATGAGTTTTCGGAAATTGTGACGCCGGTACTGAAAAAACACAGCTGTAAGCTGCTGACGGTGGGGACGCGCCCGAAAGGAACGGCGGCGGAACAGGAGCTTATACCCAAAAAACGCTATAAATTTATGAATGAATACTTTGAACATACGGGTACGTGCGGTAAAAATATGATGCGCCAGACCGCATCAACACAGGTTTCGGTCGATTATGCCGATGAAAAGGACTGTGTTATGAAATTCCGTGCGGCAAATATTTTAAGTCCGCTGTTCGCGCTGATATGCGATAACAGTACGGTGCTTGACGGCAAAAGCTATGACGGACGAATGATAAGAACATATATATGGCAGAATGTTGATAATGACCGCTGCGGCACGGTACCGTGTACCTTTGACAGGAATTTCGGCTTTGACGGATATGCGGAATATATATATAATAATCCTGCGGTGCTGATTATGGAAAACGGTATGCCCGTATTTACGGGTGAAAAGAAGATAAGCGATATTTACGGCAAAAAAGAGCTTGACGAGGCGGAAATCGAGCATTTGCTGTCTATGTTTTTCCCCGACGTGCGGCTTAAACAATATATTGAGATACGTCCTGCGGACAGTATGCCGATTTCATATGCGCTTTCTTATGCCGCCTTTATTAAAGGAATTTTTAAAAGTGCGGACAAGTTTGTTTTTGACGGTGTTACCGTAAGTGATATAAATAAAGCCAAGGCAGCGCTTTCACGGGACGGATTTAATGCTGATGTTTACGGAAAAAATGCCGCATTGCTGTGTGACGTGCTGCTTGATACGGCGAAGAAGAATTTAGGTCCGCCGGACGCGGAATATTTGAGACCTATTGAAAAGATTATAGCTGAACGCCGCACATTAAGGGACAGCGGCGCCGAAAGGGGTTAATTACAGGTGTACGATTTAAACGAATATTACAGAGGATTAATTGACAGTGATTTTGAAAAAAACGCAAAAAGTGCTGCGGAACAGAGAAAATATATTGAAAACTCAACTGCGAGCTATCACGGAAGAATAGTATATACCATGTATATCCCGAAGCTTTTTACCGATACCATGGCAGGGTACTTTGCGGAAATTACCGATACAATGTATAAAATCATGGTAAAGGTAATAAAGGAATATGAGAAAAATCCCGAATACAGAGAGCTTTTCGGGTTTGACAAACGTTTGGAGGAGCTTATATTAAGACCTGACCGATATAAGTGCAAGCTGCCGATTGCCAGAATTGACATATTTTTCAATGAGGACGATTTTTCGTTCAAGTTCTGCGAATTTAATACGGACGGCGCAAGCGCCATGAATGAGGACAGAGAGCTGTATAATTCGCTTTCAAAGAATTATGCTTTTAAGCAATTCAAAAAGAAGTACAAAACACGTTCTTATGAATTGTTTGACACATGGGTAAATGCATTTACAAAGATATACAAGACATATCCCGATGCAAAGGAAAATGCACATGTTGCGATAGTTGATTTCATGTCGAGTGCATCGGACAGTGAATTTAAGGTTTTTAAGGAGCATTTTATAAAAAAAGGCTATACCTGTGAAATATGCGAGATTACAGACCTGACATATTCGGACGGCAAGCTTGTTTCGCCGTCGGGCAAGGTGATAGATGCGGTGTACCGCCGTGCCGTTACATGTGATATTATGAAAAATTACGATAAGGTCCTGCCGTTCATAGAAGCCGTAAAAAATGACAGTGTGTGCCTTATAGGCGATTTTAAGACACAGGTGGTCCATAATAAACGTGTCTTTAAAATCCTGCATGATGAAATGACATCGGCATTTTTAACGGAGGAGGAGCGTGAATTTGTAAAGCTGCATATTCCGTATACGACATTCCTGACACCCGATGCGGTAAAGAAAAATGACGTGCTGCGAAATAAGGACAAATGGGTTATAAAGCCTGAGGATTCTTATGCATCAAAGGGAGTATATGCCGGAGTGGAGTTTGATGATGAGGAAGAGTGGATAAAGCATGTAACGGAGAATATCGGAAGTGATTATCTGCTTCAGGAATATGTAAAGCCGTATGAAACGGTGAACATAGACCTTAATCATGATGAAAATGCGGAATATAGGAATTATTCGTCAATAACGGGACTTTTTGTATACGGAGGAAAATTCAAGGGCATATATTCGCGCATTGCCAAAAACAGCATAATATCCACACAGTACAGCGAAATGTCGCTTGCAAGTGTGGTCGTAAGCAAAAAGAAGTAATTATTGCCGCCGCTGCTTGCCGTATTGGTAGGGTGAAATCCCGGTTTTGCCGGTAAAGGTGCGTATAAAATGCGCATATGAATTGAAGCCTGTACGATTTGAAACCTCTGTGACGGAAAGTCCGTCCGCAAGCAGCGACATCGCTTTTGCGATGCGTATTTTCAGTATATATTCCTTGAGCGAAAGTCCTGTTCCGTCACGCATTATGTGCCATAGCGTGGTGGTGCTTATATTGAATTTTTCGGCAACTCCGCTTACGGTAAGCGGCTGTGCAATGTTTTTATTCACATATTCCAGTATTTTGGAAAGCATATGATTGCTTGTAACATCGGAGTTTCCCGTATGGCTTGTGCCGGCATTGTCTATAATTTTTGAAATAATGTTCCCGAAGCATACCGTATTATTAAAATCGTTTAATATCCCGTCCGCATTGTAGTTTTGATATGCGGCGGAAAAAAGCTGTGTCATCTGCGGCAGCTCATCTTCATTTATGTGAACAACCAGCGGCTTTGCGCTTTTCAGAAACGATATTGCGGGCGAAAGCACCGCCGCGCTTTTCTGCATTTCGCTTTCATCGAAAAAAAGAAGAAATCGGCTGAACGGAGCGCCCTTTGAGTCTATTTTATGAAATGTGTACGGCGGAAAAATGAAAATGTCTCCGCGACGCGAAAGAAAAAATTTGTTTTCTATTACGACCTCAATTCCCGGAGTGAGCATAAAATTTATCTCATATGTGTCATGCAGATGCGTGTCAAAAACCGCTTCGCCCGAGTTTATATTGTCTTCTACTGAATATTTGTCAATCATGCTTATCACCCATTTATATTATAATACAATTTGAAAGAAAACGCAATATTTAAATAAAAAAATGAATATATATTTTACATGTTATGTGGTATACTGATGTTACAAATTAAACAACGGAAAGGATGTTGTAAAATGATTGAAAATAAAGAACGTTTTGACGATTTTACCAAGCTGACGCAGGAAAAAATACAGTCAGCGCTTAATGAAGCAATCGACCGTGTAAAGAAGCATATGCATGAATTCAAGGACGGTTTTCCGCCCCCTGCAAGTGTGAATAATGTGTATCCCTGCACGGAAAACAGAGACTGGACAGAGGGCTTTTATACGGGTATGCTCTGGCTGTGCTATGAGGCGACGGGCGATAACTCATTCCGTGAGCTGGCGGAGCATCAGCTTGAAAGCTTTAAAAACAGAATAGAAAACAAAATCGAGACCAATCACCATGATATGGGATTTTTGTACAGTCTTTCATGCGTTGCGGCATATAAGCTCACGGGCAATGAGAGTGCAAGACATTCGGCATTGCTTGCGGCAGATAATCTTTTAAGCCGTTTCCAGGAAAAGGGACAGTTCCTCCAGGCATGGGGAGCAATGGGCGCAGAGTCAAATTACAGACTTATTATAGACTGTCTTTTAAATCTGCCGCTCCTGTATTGGGCAACCGAAACAACAGGCGACGGAAAATATGCAGATATTGCGCGCCGTCATCTTGAAACAACGATGAAAGTAATCGTAAGAGATGATGATTCGACGCATCATACATATTATTTTAATAAAGAAACCGGCGAGCCGCTTTACGGTAAAACCGCACAGGGCTACAGTGACGATTCGGCATGGGCAAGAGGTCAGTCATGGGGTGTGTACGGACTTATGCTGAACTATATTTATACCAAAAAGGAGGATATTCCGCCGCTGTGGTACAGGGTTACGGATTATTATCTGAACAATATTCCAAAGGATAAGGTTGCATATTGGGATTTGATTTTCAAGGACGGAGACCAGCCGCGTGACAGCTCTTCAAGTGTTATTACGGTATGCGGTATACTGGAGGCATATAAGCAGGGCGTGTGCGACGAAAGCTATGTGAAAGCGGCAAAGTCAATACTCAATGCGGTTATTGATATGTGCTCCACAAAGGATACTCCCGAATCAAACGGCTTATTGTTACATTCAACCTACGCAATAACGAACGGTGCTGATGAATGTAATATATGGGGAGATTATTTCTATATGGAAGCGCTTATGCGCCTTACAAAGGACTGGAAGCTTTATTGGTAATTTTATATATTGTATGGGCTGTAAAAAAAGTCAATTGACTTTTTTACAGCCCCTTTTTGTTGTTTCTGAAATTATTGACATTACCACCTTTTTTGTGGTATAATTTTTTTGATAATTTGTAAAAAAATACAATTAAAAGGGGGAAACCATAATAATGAAGAAATTTAAAAAAGCAATTATAAGTATTATTTTGGCAGCGGCAATGCTTGCGGCATTTGTGCCTGCGGCGTTTGCGAGTCCTTGCTGTACGATTGACAAAGTGGGGAAAATATTTGAAGATGAGAGCGGGTTAAAAGTAAAGTATGTCTGTGATTTTAAGGACTCGGGAAAAACAGAGCGGAGAGTGCGCATGGCGCTTATAGGTGAATATACTAAAAATGATTACGGTAATATGGTGGGCAGGGTTATTAATAGGCAATATCAAGTTGTCGAACAGGATCAAGAATATACATATGAGGTTGACAAAAGTATGCTCATAAAGGGGCATACGTATGAAATCGATATAGACTATGCTGACTATTGCTCATGGGGTGCATGCTACAGTGAGTTCCCTGTTAAATACACCTGCGGTTACGGAATGCCCGAATTTGAATTCAACGGTCCGGGCAAGGATACACTGACACTGATAGGAAATGATATTGCGGCAGTCAGCTTTACCGCCGATGCGGCAGGATATTACAATATCGGTGTTGAATCCGAGTATGATAATATAGATATAAAGGAATACGGCTATGATTACGTTGTTCCGGGGAAATATACATATTTTAAAGAAAATGAAACAAAAACATATGTATTCAAGCCGCGGAGGGATGAAACCTTAAACGCCGTCGTATCGTTTACCGATGCGGAAGCTGTTCCGCAGACTGCTTTGAAGGAACCTCCGCTGTCAGACGGTGATGTGTGCTATCGGATGAACGGCAGCGGTTTGATGTCCTTTGAAATATCCCAAAGAGGTGTATATCGCTTTAATGTTGACGGAGAGGCAGAATATACTGTAGAAAATGCGAATCATGAAACTGTATATAGGAGCTATTGGGAGCCGGATATAATACTTGAAGCCGGAATATATTATATATACAATGATTCCGACGAGGAGGGGACTGTTACCATTACATATACCGAGCCGGAAACAATAGAATTCGGTAAGCAGTACAGCTATTCGGTCAGTGAAAATGAGCAATTCGAACGATATTTCACAATAAATGTATCACAGCCGGCATTGCTGACTTTGGATGACTCCTCAAATGTCAGCATATTTGCGCTGAGGAGAAATGATGAAGAAAATGATATTGAAATTAATGAGAGAAAACCGAGCCGTATGCTTAATGCCGGAAAATATTTTGTGAAGATATCCGGTACTCAAGGTACGGATGCAGAATTCAAGCTTGCGGCGGATTTCCCGGAAAGTATTGCTTTAGACACGGAAACGTCTGCATATCTTTATTCGCAGCAGTGGTATTACCTTGTATTCAAGGCTCCGTCGGACGGAAAATATGAATTTGATTTAACAAAAAGCAAAGGCAGAGTAAATAATACCGATATTGATAAGGGCTATGTTACTCTTGAAATGAAGAGCGGCGAATGGGCGCTGATATATACCGAAGAACAGACTGCCGTTACGGTACGGGAATACCGTATGCCGGAGGATATTCCTCTTGAATTTGATGAAGAAGCAAGCTTTGAATATGTCAGCGGAAAAACGTATCTGTACTCTTTTACTCCGAGTGAAGACGGATTTTATAAAATTTACAGTGAGAAATTTTACTTTAACCACATCAGCATATATACAGATACCGAACAGCTGTATGATAAAGATGTGGACAGAATATTGTCAGCTCATCTGAATCTGAAAAAAGATGAAAAGATTTATATAAAATTTTTCGGAGTTACGGATTATTGGATTAATGATTATACACAATATTTAAGAGTAACAAATGCGGTGGAGCAGCTGAATGACGGGGATAATACGGTTACTTTAGCGGACGAAGCATATACTGAATACACAGCCCCGGAGGACGGATATTACCAAACGGTCATGAGACTATCCGGCGGAGATAGTGTTGCAGCGGAGATAAACGGAAACATCAAATATATCGGCCGTTATGATGATACCGTAAAGGTTTTATATCTGAAAAAGGGGGAAAAGCTGAATATTAAATTCAGCGCGGATGATTCAAGTTATGGATGCGGAATAAGTGTTAAAATATCTGCTATCAATACGGAAAAAATAAGTCTCAATGAGACAATATCGGCAAAGGGAAACAGTTATTACAGCTTTGTTGCCGAAAAGGACGGCGCTTACTGTGTGAGCGGAGAAGATATGATAGAAATAACGCAGGCGGGCAACATCTGCAAGGCATTATCCACGAGCGACGGTGCGGCATATCTCATTGCCGAAGCGGGAAAAGAATATTTAATATGCCCGTTCAAGGACACGGAAATGACTGTTACGGAAATGGGTATAGATGATATAACTGTCGGAAACACATACAAAACAGGTCAATCCGTCAGGATGCTGAAATTTGAAATTCCCGAGGACGGATTATACCGTGTAAAAAATAATATTTGCAATATGAATGTGGAAATAACTGCCAAACCGCTGGATGAAACCGAAGTATTCAGTGCAAACCCGGAGGAAAACAGCATAGCACTATTCGGTACCGAAGCCGTATCCGTCAGGGAAGATAAAACAGTAAGCGGCAGCAGCGGCGGAGGCGGCAGCAGCGGCGGCGGCAGCATGGGCGGCACCATTCATAGAACCGAGAATTTATGGACACCAATAAGAGGAACAGAGTACGAATTGTTTGAACTGAATGCCGGAACCTGCTACATTATAGCAATTCCCGAAGCATCGAAGACGGGCATGGATGAACCGTATGCGGAACTCATGGTTACAAAGGCGGAAAGCAATGCAAAGCTCGGCATTACACTTGACGATTACTTCTATTCCTCAATTGATGGAGCGGAACTGAATTTTACAGTGACTGCTCCGTATAAAAAAAGATGGCAAATCGGACTTGAGATTACAGACGGCAAAGGAAAGGCATCGGAAGAAGTTATCGGACATGCCAACACATACAATGCAGATTTATTGCATAAAGCGTACAGATGGGACGATGCCGAAAAAGATCAAACATATACGGTAAGACCGTATATATGCAATTCAAATAATGAAAAAGAAAAGGTGTACGGTAAAAAGCAGACAATAACCATGACGGCACGTGACCGTTTTATACCGATAAAGTATAATACAAAAACAATTCATGTATCACCGAATACCGACAAATATGGTGACTCAACAGGATATTATTTTGAGTTTATTCAGCCGAAGGACGCAGAGGGAAAAACATATGTGAAAGCAAAATTTTCATTCGTATCTCTGTATGATGAAAATTTTAAATATGTGGATTATCCATACTATGGCGGATATACCCTTGAGCCGGGTAAAAAGTACTATGTTGTGTTTTATGCGCATAATACCGGCACGGAGGAAATTTCAGTGTCCTCATTGCCTGCGGCACCCGAAAGTGTACCGTATGAGGTTAAGGACGCAAAGTTTACGGAAAGCGGTGTAAGCTTCACGGCCTCGGGCAGCTCCGATACGGAGGCAATGGTATGCGGTGCGCTGTATGATGATGACGGAAGAATGATTGAGCTTGTTATAAACAAAGATATACCGAACAGCGGAACAATGGATTTCAACAGAATTAAAGACGGAAAAACATGCAAGCTTATAATTGCGGACAGCTTCAGTGCGGCGCCGCTTTGCGAAAACGCGGAAATTACAAAATAAAGGCTGTTTGAAAAGAGTGCAGAAATAAAAAAGGGCTGTTTAAAAAAGTCAATTGACTTTTTTAAACAGCTTTAACTTTTTCAAGGGATAGGAAAAAAGCTTTGGAAATAAACTTAGCCAAAACTTTAGTTTTGGGATACCCGACGGCGTATGTGTATACGCCGATAGGCTTATATATGCAGAAGCACGGTCGCAATGTTAAAGTAAATCATAAGCGAAAGTGCATCAACTATGGTTGTAATAAACGGACTTGCCATAACGGCAGGATCAAATCCGACTTTTTTCGCAAGTATGGGCAGTGTGCAGCCTATGAATTTAGCAAAGATAATAGTCATAATAAGCGTAAGGCTTACAACTGCGGCAATAATAACCGTGGTACGGTCGATAATAAGCATTTTTACAAAGTTTGTCAGTGCAAGCGTAACACCGCATAAAATTGCAACACGAAATTCTTTCCACATTATCCTGAATATATCGCGGAAATTAATTTCATTAAGTGAAAGACCACGTATAACTGTTATCGACGTCTGACTTCCCGCATTTCCTCCGGTATCCATAAGCATGGGAATAAATGATGTCAGAATGACAAATTTTCCCAGCGCGGTTTCATAGCTGCTGATAATCTTTGAGGTAAAGGTTGCGGAAACCATGAGCAGCAAAAGCCACGGAATACGTTTTTTCCACGTCTCAAAAACACCTGTTTTCATGTACGGCTTATCGGTAGGGGTGATAGCCGCCATCACTTCAATATCCTCGGTGTTTTCGTCCTGAATGACATCAATAGCATCATCGACGGTAATAATACCTACAAGACGTTTTTCATTGTCAACAACCGGCAGTGCGAGAAAGTCATATTTACTGAACAGCTGTGCGGCAATTTCCTGGTCCTCAAGCGTGTTTACGTATATGACATTGCGCTCCATTATATCACCTATCAGACATGAATAATCGGCAAGCAGCAAATCCTTGACGGAAACAAGTCCCAGAAGTACCCTGTTTGCGTCTGTCACATAACAGGTGTAGATTGTTTCCTTATCCACACCTATACGGCGTATGCGCGTAAATGCATCGGCAACGGTCATATCCTTTTTAAGGTCTATGAACTCGATTGTCATAATGCTTCCGGCGCTGTCCTTGGGATATTTTAAAATTTCATTTATGCTTGTGCGCTTGTCGGGAGCCGAATGGCGAAGAATACGCTTGACAACATTTGCCGGCATTTCTTCAATAATATCTACAGTATCGTCAAGATACAGCTCATCAAGAACCTCTTTAAGTTCGGTATCGCTGAAGCCCGCAATCAGATGCTCCTGCGTGTCGGAATTAAGCTCGACAAATACCTCCGCCGCAAATTCTTTCGGTAAAAGTCTGAATAAAAGCGGCAGAGTTTCCTCCGGCAGATTTTCAAACATAATGGCTATGTCTATAGGCTCTTTTTCTATCATGCTGTCACGCAGAGCATGATAATTTTTTTGTTCCAATAACTGAATAACGTTTTCCAAAATAATATGCCTCCTTAAAAAATATAGAGGCGGTTTTTAAGACTGTCAGCAAATATATGAAACCAAAAGGCAGATACCTGCCGACAGACTTCGCCCGCCGGGTTTCATATTAGAGTGACCTCCCGATTCCATATATCTCACTTCCTTGTAAAATAAACTCTATTATATATTATACACCAAAACAGTTAAAAAAGCAAACACTAATTTGCAAAATGACTTGAAAAAAAATTTCGGTTATGGTAAAATTAGTTTGTGGAGGAGAATGGAATGGATTTTGTTATGACGCGTCTTGAAAAGCTGTTTGCGGTTGACGGGATATTTACCATACATTACTTTGAATTCGGCAAGGATTATAAATTTCTCGGAGAACAGCACGATTTCTGGGAAACGGTGTATATAGACAAGGGCGAAGCGGAAATCTGCATGGACGGCGAGTGGAAAAAAGCCGGCTGCGGCGATATGATATTTCATGCACCGATGCAGTTTCACAACATACGCGCCAACGGAGTAATCGCTCCCAATATTGCGGTATTTACTTTTGCGTGCAATTCACCGGCAATGGAGTTTTTTAATGACATGGTTATCAGAATCGGTGCCGAAGAAAAGGCATTGATAGGGAAGATAATTACACTCGGAAAAAAAGCATTCGTTACTCCTCTTGATGACCTGTTCACAACGGGGCTTGAACGCTCGGGAGAACCGGCATATGAACAGCTTATCGGAATATATATAGAAGAATTGCTGCTGCGTCTGTATCTGCGAAGCAGAGGCGAGAGCATTAAGCAGGCGGAGCTTGAAAATGAAAATTCGACTGCGGCTGAGGCGGTGCGGTATATGAAAGAAAATATCGGCAAGCCGCTGTGTATATCGGATATTTCAAGAGCTATCATGAAAAGTGAAAGTGAATTGAAACGCGCATTCAGAAATGAAACGGGAACAGGGATGATGACATATTTCAGAAATATGAAAATAACCGCCGCAAAACAAATGTTGCGCAGCGGTAAAATGAATGTGACGGAAATTTCGGAGGCGCTGGGGTATGAGAGTATTCATTATTTTTCGAGACAGTTTAAAACCATGACGGGAATGACACCGAGTGAGTATATGCACTCAATAAAGAGCCGTCTTGACGGTGATTTGGGTGAGAAACAGCAGCCGTAACCGATATGATTGAAACGGCATATAATATTACATGTTGAAAATACGGAGTTGATATTATGTGGCTGATTATTTTATCGGTTGTTTCGGTTTTTGCCGTGCTGGGTATTGACTGCCTGATACGCGAAATCGTAAGAGCAAAATTCAGAAATCCGCCGAGTGTGGTAGTGTGCGGATACAACAATGAAAACGAGATAGAGTATGTACTGCGCCGTGCGATGTTTATGCATCCCGACAGTGAAATTTACGTGTTGGGCGGCAGCGGCTCGGATATACTTAAAAGAATGATGAGGGATTATCCCAATATACATACGGAGTAAAGGGGTAAATGTTAAATGAAGGAAATAAGCATTACGGATAAAATTCCCGTAAGGGGAAAATATGATATAATCGCCGCAGGAGGCGGAGTTGCCGGAGTGGCCGCTGCCGTGGCTGCGGCAAGAGCCGGGAAAAAGGTTCTGCTGCTTGAGAAAACAATAACTCTCGGCGGACTGGCAACAACGGGGCTGATAAATTTGTTCGTGCCGATGTGTAACGGCAGAGGTGTGCAGATAATAAAGGGAATGGCAGAGGAATTTCTGCGGCTTTCGATTAAATACGGGTATGATACAATTCCGCAGGAATGGAAAAACGGCAATCCCGGAAGTGATGCAAAAACAAGATACTGCACCCGTTTTTCGCCGGCAATTTTTTCGCTTGCACTTACGGAGCTTGTAAAAAACGAGGGTATTGATATTCTCTATGATACTGTTGTGTCTGAGCCTGTAATGGACGGAGGTCACTGCAAGGGCTTGGTTGTGGAGAATAAGTCGGGCAGAGAGTTTTATGAAGCTGACATCATCATAGATGTAACCGGCGATGCCGATATTCTGTATCGCGCCGGAGTGCCGACAAAACAGGGAAAAAATTATTTTACAATGCTTGCCTTGCGTGCAAGCCTTAAAAGCTGTGAGGATTCAATACGTCTTAATGATATAACAAAGCTGATTGATTATCAGACAGGCGGCCCGGCAAATCTTTACGGCGGAAATCATCCGGAGGGTATGCCGTTCTTTAAAGGCACCGATGTGAATGATGTTACGGATTTTGTGGTGAAAAATCATCTTAAAATGCTTGATAATATACGCAGCGAGAAAAGGACGGAGCGCGATATTGTGATGCTGCCGGCAATGGCACAGTTCAGAACAACGAGGACGCTTATAGGCGACAGCGTATTCTCAAAAGAAAGCGCATACAGCCATTGTGAAACCTCAATCGGTGCGATATGCGATTTTGACCATCGTGATTATCTGTTTGAGGTTCCGTTCGGAACACTTGTAAAAACTGGGTATGACAATCTCATAACCGCAGGCAGAACAGCATCTGCCGAAACGGATTACAGCTGGGATATTTTAAGAGTAATTCCGCCTGCGATAATTACAGGACAGGCAGCCGGAATTGCAGCGTCAATGGCAATAGATGCGAAGAAGCCTATTTATGATATAGATGTACATGCATTGCAATCCGAGCTTGAACGTCAGAATGTAATGATACATTTTGATGATTCGCTAATACCGACCGAAGAGCGTACAGACGAGAAGTTTGAATACGGACATTTTTAAAAACAAAAAACTCATTCCAAAAATAATCGGAATGAGTTTTTTTGTTTTTAAAAGCTTTTACTTAAAATACTTAACTCCCGCATCAAACAGCTTTTGATCCTTGCAGCCGGGAACATTAACGGCCACGCTGCTGCCTATTCTTTCGCTGTGTCCCATTTTGCCGAGGATACGTCCATCGGGACTTGTAATACCCTCAATTGCGGCAGATGAACCGTTCGGATTCCATTCAATGTCATATGTCGCTTTATTGTCGGTGTTCACATACTGAGTGGCAATCTGACCGTTCTGTGCCAGCTGTGCTGTCATTTCGGGTGAAGCGATAAAGCGTCCCTCACCGTGAGAAAGAGCTATTGTATGAACATCGCCCGTCTCAACATTTGCAAACCATGGACTCTTGTCCGATGCAATTCTCGTATATGCCATACGTGAGATATGTCTGCCGAGAGTGTTAAATGTAAGCGTGGGCGAAGTGCTGTCCAAATCGCGGATTTCGCCGTAAGGCACAAGACCGAGCTTGATTAAAGCCTGGAAGCCGTTGCATATGCCGAGCATAAGACCGTCACGGTTTTTAAGCATATTCATAACCGCATCCTTTACAAGCGGATTTCTGAAAGCCGTTGCAATGAATTTACCGCTGCCCTCAGGCTCATCACCGCCTGAAAATCCTCCGGGAAGCATGATAATCTGTGAATTGTCAATGCGTTTTTGCATTTCGCGCATTGAGTATGCAACATCATCGCCGGTGAGATTGCGTATAACAAATACATCGGCTATACCGCCCGCTTTCTCAAAAGCGCGCGCCGTATCGTATTCGCAGTTTGTGCCGGGGAATACGGGTATGAATATTCTCGGCTTGGCAAACTTTTCTGTGGCAACGGTTATGCCTTTTTTGCTGTAGCTGTAGGTTTCGGGTTCTGTGTCGAAATGTCCCGCCTTTGTCGGAAATACCTTTTCAAGCGGAGCCGACCATGCCTTTACCGCCTCATCAAGCGGTATCTCAACACCGCAGGCGGTGATTTTGCCGCTGTTGTTTGTCGAACCGAGCATTACCGCGCCGTCAACGTCGGCATCGTTTACTTCAAGAACAATTGAGCCGAACGGTGCATTAAACAGCATATCGGCTGTGATATTCTTATCGAATTCAACGCCTGTCATGTTACCGAAAGCCATTTTGCTTACCGTTTCGCATAAGCCGAAGCCCTTTACAACGGATGATGATAAAACCTTGCCGTCGCAAATCAGCTTGTGTACCTTTTCATACATTTCCTTAAGCTTATCGAATATGGGTAAATCATTGTCATCTCTTTCAACGGTAAGCATGATAAGCTTTGAGTCTGTACGCTTAAGCTCCGTTGAAACAACCTTGTCGGCTTTTAACGGTGCAACCGCAAATGATGTCAGTGTTGGCGGCACGTCCAAATCATTAAATGAGCCGCTCATCGAGTCTTTTCCGCCGATTGCCGCTATTCCGAGTTCAAGCTGTGTCATGTATGCACCCAAAAGTGCCGCAAAAGGCTTGCCCCAGCGTTTGGGATCTTTTCCGAGACGTTCAAAATATTCCTGGAAGGTCAGATATATTTTCTTGTAATCCGCACCTATGGCAACCGCTTTTGAAACGGATTCCGTTATTGCATATACCGCACCGTGATACGGACTCCATTTGGAAAGCAGCGGATTATAGCCGAAAGTCATAACGGTAGCAGTGTTTGTTTCGCCGTTAAGTACGGGAACCTTGGCTGCCATACCCTCGGACGGCGAAAGCTGATATTTGCCGCCGAACGGCATAATTACGGAACCGGCACCGATTGTTGAATCGAATTTTTCGCAAAGACCTTTCTGTGAGCATACATTGAGGTCTGAAAGTGTTTTAAGCCATTCGGTCTTTATATCCTTAACTTCTTTTTTGCTGAAGAAGCTGTTTTCCTTATCGGGAAGTACAACCTCAACATCTGTATTCTTTGCAGCGCCGTTTGTGTTAAGAAAATCTCTTGAAATGTCGCATATTGTTTCGCCGCGCCATGTCATGACAAGTCTGTTTTCGTCTGTAACCTCCGCAACGATTGTTGCTTCAAGGTTTTCTTCGTTTGCATATTTTATAAATGTTTCGGCATCGGTGCTTCTTACAACAACCGCCATTCTTTCCTGCGACTCGCTTATTGCAAGCTCTGTGCCGTCAAGTCCCTCGTATTTTTTTGGTACCTTGTCGAGGTTGATTTTAAGGCCGTCCGCAAGCTCACCTATGGCAACGGATACACCGCCGGCACCGAAATCGTTGCAGCGCTTTATAAGTGTGGTCACCTTGCTGTCACGGAAAAGTCTCTGCAGCTTTCTTTCAACGGGCGGATTACCCTTTTGAACCTCACTGCCGCAGGTAACAACACTGTTGTCGTTATGTGCCTTTGATGAGCCTGTTGCACCGCCTATACCGTCGCGTCCCGTGCGTCCGCCGAGAAGAACGACAACATCACCCTTTGACGGAACCTCACGTATAACATTCTTTTTTGGAGCGGCACCTATAACCGCACCTATTTCCATTCTTTTTGCAACGTATCCCTCGTCATAAATTTCCTGAACCTGACCTGTTGCAAGACCTATCTGGTTTCCGTATGAGCTGTAACCCGAGGAGGCTTTTTTTGTAATCTGGCGCTGCATAAGCTTGCCGTGTATTGTTTCATCGAGAGTTTTTCTCGGGTCTCCGGCACCTGTTACACGCATTGCCTGATATACGTATGAACGTCCCGAAAGCGGATCGCGGATTGCACCGCCGAGACAGGTTGCCGCGCCGCCGAACGGTTCTATTTCCGTGGGGTGGTTATGCGTTTCGTTCTTGAACATAATGAGCCACGGCTCGTCCTTGCCGTCAATATCGACATCAACCACGATGGAGCATGCATTTATTTCTTCGGATTCGTCAATTTCCTTTAACAGACCTTTTTTCTTAAGCTGTTTTACAATGATTGTTGCCATATTCATAAGGCAGGTATCCTTGCCGGAGGGGTATAAATCGGCTTTTGCCGCCTTGTATTCTTCATATGCGGCCGAAATCACATCCGCATACTTGCCGTTATCTATTGTTACATTGTTTATTTTTGTTGAGAATGTTGTGTGTCTGCAATGATCCGACCAGTATGTATCAATCATGCGCAGTTCTGTTATTGTCGGATTTCTGTGCTCCGTGTTTGCAAAGTAGTTCTGACAGAATTTCAGGTCATCCGCATCCATGGCAAAACCCATTTTGCCGATATAATCCCGGATATCGCTGTCCCGCATATCCGTAAAACCATCGGCGGTTTTGACATTTTCGGGATAGCTTATACGCATATCGAGAGAATCGGGCTTTTCGAGCGATGCTTCACGTGCTTCAACGGGGTTTATAACATACTTCTTTGCCGCTTCAAGCTCTTTATCGCTGACATTTCCGATAAGAACATAAATTTTTGCACTGCGGACGGTCGGACGCTCTTTTTGAGTGAGAATTGATATACATTCCTCTGCCGAAGCAGCTCTCTGGTCAAACTGACCGGGCAGAAATTCAACCGCAAACACCCTGCCGTCGGGAATATCAACATTTTCATCATACGCATTATCGACCGGCGGTTCGGAAAAGATAAGATTTCTCGCCTTTGAATATTCCTCATCGCTTATGCCGTCAACATCATAACGGTTTATAATTCTGACTTTTTCAAGAGCTTTAAGAGAAAGATTTTCGCGCAAATCCTCCAGAACCTCGCGTGCTTCAATATCAAAGCCATCTTTCTTTTCAACATAAATTCTTCTGACGTTTCCCATATTATTTATACCCATTCCTTTCTATGCCGCCGGCATTTGGTTTTATATATTAAGTCCTGTCATAACGCCTTTGCCGCCGGAGTGTTCTATAACTGCGGCTTTTGCATTATCCAGAAAAAAGCATTGACTGTGTTCGGGAGGGAGTCCCAGCAAAAATGCCAGAATTGTACGCGATACGGCAAGGTGTGACACAATAAGAATGTTACCGCCGCTGTGCTGATTGAGAATTCTGGTCATTGTCGCGGCAGCGCGGCCGTACATTGCCGATACGCTTTCGCCCCCGGGCGGAGTGCATGAGATTTTATCCTGCCGCCATGCTTTAAATTCATTCGGATATTTGCTTTCTATTTCCTCAAATGACAAATCATCCCATTTGCCGAAATCCCGTTCGATAATACCGTAATTCATTGTAAGGGGAGTGCTTTTGTTAAAAGCTGCGACGGGCATTGCCGTGTCGACCGCTCTCGACAGCGGACTTGTATATATGGCTTCAAAGCTTATGTGTGCCAGTCTTTCGGCAAGACTGCGCGCCTGTTCTTTGCCTGTGTCCGTGAGCGGTACATCCTTAAGACCTATGCAGGCATGGCGCAGATTGGATTCCGTCTGACCGTGCCGTGCTATATAAATTTTCGTCATATCAATATCCTTTCGGGCAGGTATCGGATTGCGGATAAAAAAATCCGCAAAAACAAATATATTATATATTGTATCATATTTGCTT
>CAJKHT010000059.1 GCA_905199755.1 uncultured Eubacteriales bacterium
ATGCCTATGAATATGAGGTAAACTTTACATAATCTATTACTTTCCAATACAAAGCTTATGTAAAGCTTTACATAAACGATGTATATATTAAATCAAATCCCGACTTTGAAGAAGCGATGAATTTCGTTGAAAATTACGGCGAATTACTGTCAAAACCGGCAGAAGAAGCAGATACGAATGATATTGCGGCGGCGGTGAGCAGCTACAGGGCGCTTTCGGATAATGTAAAAAGCGAGCTTTCAAGAGGCGAGGAAGAAAGACTTAACCAATTCGGCAGACTGCTTGCAAACGGAGATACTTCAATAAAAACGGTTTGCAAAAAAGCACTTGATATTGCCGGAGGTGACGGCAGTGAAGCCGCACCGTACACAGCACAGCTTGAAGTGCCTTACGGACAGCAGAAAATCACGGATGCCGATATTGTAACCGCAGACGAATGGGCAGAATGCAGCGCCGATGCGGACATTACGGAGTTCGGAACAAAGGTGAATGTCAAGGTTGAGTCGGCGGATAAAACAGCCTATTACATAATTACGGTATATCCGCTTAATATCTCGGAAATTACCGACGCGGACGCATATGCATTCATGACGGAATATAAGGAGCTTTTCAAAAAATCCGAAGTGAGCGGCGACGATAAAGCGCTGATAGAGAAAGCAATTGAAGCATATACCGCTCTCAGCGAGACGGCAAAAGCCGCTCTTGTAAGAAACGAAAAGGGTTATCTTGAAAATCTGTATATAAAATGCATTTTTACGGATATAAATAATGCAAAAACGGCAGAAGAGCTTATAAAAGCAGCCGAAAATGAACTCGGGGTTTATCCGCTTAACGATTACATGGCAAAATATCTTATAAGCGTTAAGCCCAAGGACGGTTTTAGTGATGTAGCTGAGTTTGAAAAGCTTTATAATGAAGCGAAAACCGCGGATTTGATTTACAGCGGAGAAGATATTGAAAAAATAATTGAAAACAATAAAGATTTTCTGAAAGAGGACGGAATTGACATATCCGAAAATTACGGTGCGCTTTCGGAAACAAAACGCAAAAAATTTGCAGAGCTTGTGAAAAATTCTGACTTTGCAAACGGAAAAACTCTTGCGAGAAATCTGCGTGAAACCATGATAATGGCGGAGGTTCGCTGTGCGGACAGTGCATCGGCTTTAAAAAATGCGGTAATGGGTACAGATCAGACAGGCAAAACCGTAAACAACAATTTTGAAATTATCGGTGCTTCGAGAACGGCCTATGATGCACTGAAAGACGGTGACAGCGCTTTTGTGTACATGTATAAAAACATATCCGATACGACGGTATTTGATAATTTAAAAGCTTTGTTTGAAAGTGCGTGTGAAAATGCATCGCAGGACGAAGCAAAAAATTCATGCAGCGGAGGTATCGGAGGAAACGGCGGCGGAGGCGGCTCGGGTTCGGGCAGCAGCGGAAAAAGCAATGCGGGCATTGCTTCAAATACAGCGCCGGTTATCCCGGTGACGAAAAACGATAATGCCGCCGGAAAAACCTTTGCCGACATAGAAAACCACTGGGGAAAAAATTATATATTATCTTTGGTGAAAAAGAATGTTATTTCGGGATATACCGACGGCACATTCCGCCCTGATGCGCCTGTAACGAGAGCCGAATTTATAAAAATGCTTATCGGAGCATTTGACATACAGGGCAGCTCGGACAGAACCTTTGGTGACGTAAGCGAAAACGATTGGTATTACGATTATATCCAAAAAGCTGTCGGAGCAGGTATTATAAACGGCAGCAGTGACGGAAACGTATATCCGTCAAACGATATTTCCAGAGAAGATGCGGCGGTTATGATGTATCGCCATATCAAGGCGGAGATTAAATTCCCGAACAAAACCTTTTCGTTTAAGGACGAGGAACAAATATCCGACTACTGTATTGAAGCGGTAAACGATATGGCATATGCCGGAATAATATCGGGAAAGGGCAGCAATAAATTCTGCCCGAAGGACGGACTTACACGTGCCGAAGCGGCAACGCTGATAAGCAACACAATGGATTACATTCAGGGAGGGATATAAGTGAAGAAGAAAATTATATCATTCGTTATAATGATGTCCATGCTGCTTCAGATGCCCGTATTTGTAAAGGCGGCAAACGATACCGACAGCAATATAAGCTTTGATACAAAAAAGCAGCTTGTAGAGCTTGTTACGGAAAATTACACGCTTGATGACAGCAGCGAAAACGTTACCCGAAGTGAATTTTTAACTCTGCTGCTGAGAGCAGAGGGGGCTGACTGCTCGGGAGCAACCGATGATGCCGTGTTTACGGACGTTCCCAAAGACAGCGCCTTATCGGGAGTTGTGTCGGCGGCTGTAAAAAAAGGTATAATTTCAGAGGGAGCAAAGTTCTATCCCGAGGAATATGTTACATATCTTCAAGCTGTAAAAATGGCGGTATCGCTTGTAGGCTATGGCAAAAGAGCCGAGGCGGAGGGCGGATATCCGACGGGTTATTCTGCAATAGCATACAGTCTCGGACTACTCGACGGGATTGACAATTACAGTGAAAGCAGTCCGCTTAATGTAAATGATGCATATGTCCTTATGTTCAACGCAGTGCGGATTGATATGCCGGAGGTGAACGACAAGGGCGATATTGTTTCATATACCGGAGAAAAATGTGAAAGCATACTGAAAAAATACCATAATATTTATGAGCTTGAGGGTGTTGTCACAGCCAATGAAAGAACCTCTATCATGAGCGGCAGAAGCGAGTCGGGAGAGGGATATATAAGAATCGGCAGCGAGGATTATGAGTGCGATATAACTGAGGATTACCTCGGTATGAACGTAAAGGTATATTATGAGGACAGGAAAGAATATCTGCACGGCGAAAATAAAATCCTTGTTATGCAGCCGTACAAAAATCAGACAAAAACGGTTTTAAGTGAGGACTTTGACAGCAAGGACGGAAATTGGTTAAAATATTACAGTGACAGTAAAACGGTAAGACTGAAAATATCGGATAACATAAAGGTGATAAAAAACGGCAGCATTATTTCACCCGACAGTCTGACGGAATTTCTGTCACAGCCCAACGGCAGCTTTGAATTTATTGACAATGACAATAACGGAACGTATGACATTGTAAAGGCGAAGGTCTATAAATATGTTCATGTGTGGTCGGTAGACGGAATAAACGGATATATTTTCGACAAGAACAGCAGCGAAAACATGCTTGATTTATCCGATTCCGAATGTAAGTACACAATATATGAGCAGTATTATAACGGCATGGCGCAAATAGAAATTGATGATATTGAAAGAAATTCACTTCTTGCATATACCATGTCGGAGGACGGAAAGTATTGTGAAGCAACTGTTCTGAATAACTCGGAAAGCGGAACAATCAGCTCCGTAAACGGTGACGATGTCGTGATAAACGGTGTGACGCATAAAATAAACGATTATGCGAAAAAGTATCTTTCCGTCAAAGCCGGCAAGAGCGGAGTGTTTTATTTCGGAATAGATAATTCGCTTGTATCATTTTCCGAGGGCGATACGGATATAAAATATGCATGGCTTGCCTCAACATGGGAGGACGAAGCGGATTCATCGGTATATTGGGTAAAAATATTCGGTCAGGACGGCAAGTTTTACAGAAACAAGCTGAGTAAAAAGGTTAAGCTTGATGCGGTAACAACCGCTTCAAAGGACGTATATGCAAAAATACAGTCTGTGCTTGCAATGTCCGATCCCGACAGAATAATACGTTATAACGTAAACAAAAACGGCGAGATTAATATGCTTGATACTGCAAAAGATGTGCTGACAGTCGGCGAAGGCTTCAGCGAAACGGATAAAAATGACAGTCTGCGTATTTATTACCGAAAAGAGGTCAATCCGCAGTATAAGTTAAGCTCGGGTATTTTCGGAAGAAAAATAAAGATAAATTCTTCAACCGTAATTTTCTATATACCGCCCAAGTCGCAGCGCGGTGATGAGAATTCATATGAAATATGGCAGAATACGGACTTCAAGGATGACCAAAGAGATAAAACCATTACCGCATATGATATAAATTCGGAAACGAATGTTTCCGGGGCAATACTTATCGACACCGAAAATGCATCGGGCGGCAGCGGAGCGGATAAAAGGAAAAATGTAAATCCGTGGCCGGACGGTATGGGTGTTGTGGAAAAGAAGTATACGGCGGTGAATGAGGATAACGAGGATTGTTATTTATTCACGATTTGGAAGTATGACGGTACATATGCCGAATATTACTCCACGGACGAAGTAAAGGACGAGGCTGAAAAAACGGATATAGGCGATATAATCAGATATGAAGCAAACAGCCGCGGACGCATCACAAAGCTGGCATGCGATTATGATTTGTCCGAGGATGTAATCACAATTGATGATAACACATCACCCGATATATACAGGTACGGAAGCTCGGACTATGAGTATATAAAGGGAACGATTTATTCCTATGACAGCGGAACGATTGCAATGCTTTTAAATAACGTCAACCTTGAAAATAAGGATGAAATAGACGCCGTGCAAATAAAGGATTTGTTTATTACAAGTCTTAATAAAATTGTCATTGCCGATGTTTCAGAAAGCAGCGGAAATATAACCAAGGTTACGCTTTTAAACACAAAGGATCAGAACGTGCGTACAATTAAAAATTCCTTGTCGGGTGCGGACAGAATTGTAGTCCGCGGCAGATACTGGGGAGGAATTGCTGGAATTATATACAGATATAATTAAAGTTATATATAAATGCAAAATCAAAAACAGAAAGGAAGTAAAAACATGAAAAAAAGAATTGTTGTGGCAATACTGGCGGCAGCGGCGGTTGCAGCGGCAGCAGGCTGCGGTGCAAAGCAGAGCAGTGAAAAGTCGGAAGAAGATAACAGCGTAAGATGGTGGGTAACGAGCGCTGTTAAGGAGGGCGATCATTTTGCCGAATTTCTTGAGGAAAAAACCGGTGTAAAGGTAAACTGGGAATTTCCGTCCGATTCGGGCAACTCGTCAACCGCATTCAATCTGATGATAGCCTCGGACGATTTGCCGGATATTATACAGACCGGCTGGGCAAACTCACACGGCGGTCCCGACCAGAACATTGAGAAAAAGGTTATAGAAGACCTCACTCCGTATATGGACGGCGGTAAAATGCCTAATCTTAAAAAATATCTTGATGAACATCCCGAG
The DNA here is from genome assembly GCA_905199755.1 of uncultured Eubacteriales bacterium. Lineage (GTDB taxonomy): Bacteria > Bacillota > Clostridia > UBA1381 > UBA1381 > UBA4716. The sequence goes on from CAJKHT010000059.1 coordinate 5,208, forward strand.
CTTAAGCAGTATATGACAAGTGCGGAAAATAAGTATTATTACTTCCCGCAGATTTTGGGAGATGAGCGTCTGGCAAGCTTCAGAACATGGTTTATCCGTGAGGATTTGCTGCAAAAGGCAGGACTTGAAAAGCCCGAAACTCTTGAAGAATGGGATAAGGTAATGCATGCATTTGTCGATATGGGCATAAAAACACCGATGATGGCTAAATTTACGGGCTGGCAGTTCCGTTCGGATTCGCCGTTCGGTGCATGCTTTAACACTCCGGCATCATTCTATCATGACGGAAAAACAGTTAAGTACGGTATGATAGAGGAGGGCTTCGGCGATTGGGTTAAGCAAATGGCAAAATGGTATGCGGACGGAATACTTGACAAGAATTTCCTTGATGAAACCAATGAGCATTGGTCAGCCGAAATCGTAAACGGAAATAACGGCGCATTCCTCGGTTCAATCGGAGGAAACCTCGGTACATATACCGATGCGATAGATCCGTCAACCGGAATTAAATATGTACCTTGTACAATTCCTACAGCCGTTAAAGGCGAAAGAGCGATGTGGTCATCAAAGGACTTTTTGGTAAAGGCGGTAGGTGCGGCGGTTTCGGCTTCAAGCAGCAAAAAGGATACAGCCGTAAAGCTTCTTGATTTCGGTTATTCGGAGGAAGGTCAGCTTCTCTGGAATTTCGGAAAAGAGGGAGTAAGCTATGAAATGAAAGCGAACGAAGAGGGAAGAATGGTTCCGACTTATACCGACATAATTATGGACCCTGCAAAGAGAGACGGAAAAACACAGGGCGATGTGATGGGACTTTATACAAGAGTAGGTATGCCTATCTCGGTGCAGAGCATTGATTATCTCTATCAGAATTATAAATATCAGACACAAAAGGATGCAATTGACCTTGCGTGCAGTGCAAGAACTGAGGATTATACACTTCCGACGGGAATTTGTACATCGGATCAGGAAAAGCAGCTTGCAGATATTGTAACTCCTATGGATACCTACAGAGAAGAAACAATCTGCAAAATTATTGCAGGCAAGCTCCCGATTGAAACGCTTGACGAATACTTTGCAAAAATGAAAGAAATGGGAGCGGAAAAAGCAATTGAGATTTATCAGACTGCATATGATAAGTTTCTGGAGAAAAAATGATTTTGCGAAAGAGGGTAATATTTCATTATGGTAAAAGCAGCTGCAAATAAAAGGGTTGTGGATAAAACGGCTTTTTCATATCGGTTTAAAACCGATATGAAAAAGAACTACAGCCTTTACATATTATTTCTTCCTGTTCTGATATTCTATATACTGTTTGCCTATAAGCCGATGTACGGACTTTTAATGGCATTTCAGGATTTTGATTTGCGTCTTGGAATTACAGGAAGCAAGTGGATAGGTATGGAAAATTTCAGGCGTTTCTTTGCCGATCCGTATTTTTCAAGAAATATAATAAATACAATTAAAATCAGCGTGGTAAGTATATTGGTGGGATTTCCCCTGCCTATCCTGTTTGCACTGCTTGTAAATGAGCTTACGCACAAATGGTTTGCAAAAACCGTGCAGACTATCACGTATCTGCCGCATTTTATATCGCTTGTGGTTATATGCGGTATGATAAGGACGTTTGTAAGTGAAAACGGACTTATAACATCAATAGTAAATATATTTGTGAAAGAGCCGTATTCGGAATCACTGTTGAATAACGCGAAAGCGTTTTTACCGATATTTGTAGGCTCTGATGTATGGCAGCAGTTCGGCTGGAATTCAATTATTTATCTTGCCGCATTGTCCGGTGTTGATGAGCAGCTTTACGAGGCTGCAACGGTTGATGGCGCAGGTCGTTTAAGACAGACAATAAGCGTTACGATACCGTCAATTCTGCCTACGATTATAATTATGTTTATATTAAGGCTCGGAAGTCTTTTGAGCGTCGGTTATGAGAAAATAATTCTTCTCACAAATCCGTTTAATGCTGAAACCTCCGAGGTACTGTCCTACTATATTTACAAAAAAGGTCTGGAAAACGCAGATTACGGTCTTGCAACCGCGGCGGGCTTCTTTAATTCGGCAATCAATTTTGTGTTTGTTGTGGCAACAAATGCACTGAGCCGCCGTGTGAGCGAAATATCACTGTGGTAAGGAGGGGGATAAAAGATGAATAAAAAAACTGTATCGAGAAGAATTTTTGAAGCGGTCAATGCATTAATAATGATTTTTCTTATGATTGTTACGCTTTATCCCTTGCTTTATGTGCTTTTTGCGTCGATGAGTGATGCAAATGAGCTTTTAAAGAACGGCGGACAGCTTTTGTATAAGCCTGTCGGTTTTACGCTTGCCGCATACAAAATGGCATTTAAGGATAACAGTATTCTTATAGGCTATAAGAATACGCTAATCATTATGGCTGTAGGTATTCCGCTGAGTCTTTATCTTACGGCGGTGGGCGCGTATTTCCTGTCAAGGAAAGATGTAATGTGGCGTAATCTTATGGCAAAGCTCATAATGTTTACAATGTTTTTCGGCGGCGGAATTATTCCGTTTTATCTCACGGTAAAAAGCATGAAAATGATTGATACATTGTGGGCGCTGATTATACCTACGGCGATAAATACATACAATATGATTATTTTAAGAACGGGTTTTGACAGTCTGCCGCGCAGTATTGAAGAAAGCGCTGAGCTTGACGGTGCGGGACATCTGACCATTCTTGTTAAAATAATACTTCCGCTGTCAAAAGCGTCTTTGGCTGTTATTGCGCTTTACTACGGAGTTGCGACATGGAACTCGTGGTTTAATGCATCCATATTCCTGCAGAAAGGCAGTTCAAGATGGCCGCTGCAGCTGGTGCTAAGGCAAATTCTTATAGAAAATTCAACGGATTCGATGTCACAGGGTACGAGTCTGGGAGATAAGGAGCGTGTTGCGGAATCAATTAAATATGCGGTTATTATTATTTCAACGCTGCCTATTTTGTGTGTATATCCGTTTATTCAGAAATACTTTACAAAGGGCGTTATGATAGGCGCGGTAAAGGGTTAATATTTCCCATAAAAAATATGTGTAACTTACGGGCGTGCAGAGAATGCACATGGTTTAAATTAAAGAAAGGAATGAAATACATGAAAAAAAGAATTTTAAGCTTGATAACATCGTTATCAATACTTGGAACATGCACTTTCACGGCGGCGCTGCCGGCAAGCGCAGCACCGGTTTCAACACCCGAGTTTTACCGTTTTGATTTTAATAACAGCCTTGAAGCGACAACTGATGGCGGTGGCAAAGCAAATAAGCTTATCGCACCCGAGAGCGCAAACCATACGTTTACCGAGGACGGTAAAATATCTTTTGAGTGTATTACGGACAAAACCGCAGCTTCAAACGGCGGATATTCGCTTGAAACACCTATTGAACTCAAGCATAATAAGTCATGGCTGGTGGAATGGAAAGGAAATAATATCACACTGCAAAATCAAGGTCATGAAACCATTTTTATGACAACGCAGAACATTGCCAATCCATGGTTTCTGATAAACAGAAATGACGGACAGATAAGAATAAACGGCGGAAATGTGTTGACAAAAAAGCATGTGGACACAAACGGAAATATGAAAGGAAACGATACCAACACATATATGTTTAAAAATATTCCCGACGCTGACGGAAACGGACATGTATATTTTTCAATAAACGGACAGCCGTTTGAAGACTTAACATATGCTGAGGGCTATGAGAATTATTTTGCAGACCTCGACATGTCTGTTCTGCGTCTGTTCGGCGGCGGTTATAATGCAACATGGGATTATGCCGGAGCAATGGATTATTTTGAGGTTTACACAGACCTTTCATATGACACTGTTACGGAAATTGCAGACAGCAAGCTGAATGTTACCGACGGTGACGGAACGGCAATGAATCCGTATATCGCAGCGGTAAGTCTGCCGTATTCGTGCAGCTCCGTATCGGCAGCCGATATAAAGGGCGCATACAAAGATTTAAAGCTGTATGAAGACGATACATATGCAACTGAAGTAAGTACAATAGATACGGCAGCCGTAACCGAAAAAGCAATATGCTTCAGTGCGGACGGTGTGTATTATACCGTAAATGCTTCGTTTGATGTTGACCTGTCAAAGGACAGCGGATTGTACAAATTCGACTTTAACGGAACGCTCGCAACAAGCGAGGGCGGACTTGCAAATGAGCTTGTGCCGACCGGTGTATCGGAGGATCACCCAATCAGCTACATTAACGATAATACCGAATTGAATGTAGCGAGCGAGGTGGCAGGCTCTGACGGAACCGTAACGGGAAATCTTAACGGGGCATCAAATCCTACGGTTATATATCCGCTGGCAAAGGATATAGTTTTAAATTCAGCTAAGAACTGGAAAATATCGGCAAGATTAAGAACCAGATTTAAAAACGGTATTCTTCTTGCGGAATCGCAGAACGAGAATTTCCAGATTTGGGACTGGTATCTGCAAAACGGAACAGGCGGCAAAAGATACAAATTTGTAACTCAGAATATAGCAAATGCATACTGGACTCTTAATATTGAAAACACATACAACGCGGAATCCGCAAGCAGCTCTATGGCAGGCAGTGTTAAATCGGAAAACGGCAGCGTTGCCGGTCAGGCAACACCTTTTGATACCACCGGAAAAACAAGAACTTTAAAATACATGTTCTCGACAGGTGCTATATGGGGATTTGGCGGTTATGTGGACTATATTTATATCGACACGGATGCGGATAAAACCGCCGCAATGGAATTTTTGGCAAAATATGATGATGTTATAAGAGCGGATTTTGCACAGGTATCAGATGAAAAAGCCGAAGAACTGTTAAATGCTTACACAGCTCTTTCGGATAATGCAAAAGCATATTTGGTACGAGGCGAAAATGAACTTATAAAGACAATTACATCAAGATTTTTAGGTAAGGTTGAAAAGCTTGCCGGAAATGATATTACGATTAACGGCGGCAGCGGAACAAAAGAAGACCCGTATACTGCAAGCGTAACAATTCCGTATACACTTTCATCAATTACAAGCGGCGTATTTACGGGCAAAATGCAGAGTTTTGCATTGTATACCGATGCCGGCTTTACGGCAGAGACGGGAAGCATTGCTGCCTCAACCTCGTATGAGCAGACAATTTACTGTGCGGCGGACGAGATTTATTATGTAATAAACGGAACATATGCGGCTGACCTTGATTATGACAGTGCGGCATATAAATTCAACTTTAACAGCAGTCTTGAAACAAACGGAAGCCTTTATAACAGATTAATTCCGTCAGACGGCTGCGAATACGCATTTAACGATGGTTCAATCTCGCTCGATAATACAACAACGAAACAGTATTTCACAGTGGAAAATCCGATAACGCTCCCGCATGATAAGGCATGGACGCTTAACTGGAGCGGGGCTAAGAAATATGCGACAGGTACTGATTCTACAAGTACGGTATTCATGAACAGTACGCAGTCTGACAGTGCGCCGTATCTCGCACTCCATTCATACGAGATGAGATTTGTTTACGGAGGAACGGGCAAGCTGTCTACAAATCTTTTGGCTTTGGATGAAATGGCAGGCAGAAACTTTGTAATAAAGAATATACCGTCGAACGGCAAAGCAAATATTACTCTCAATTACAACGGCACGGATACACCGCTTACATGGGATGGCGGCACCAACAATAATGCCGATATATCGCCCGAAACAGATGTAACAATCGGAACGATTTTGGGAGGATTGTGGAATAATAAATTTAACTATACGGGTACAATGGATTATTTCTATATAGACCTTGACCCCGATAAAACTGCGGCAATGGAATTTCTTGCCGATTACGGTGACATATTAATGAGCGGAAACTTTTCTGATGTTCCTGTATATAAGCTTAAGAAAATGGCAAAAACATATGAAAATCTGTCGGACGCTTCAAAGGCTTACTTTGTAAGAGGGGAAAATGAAGCAGCAAAGAACATACCGGGATATATAGATATGTACTTAAAAGACGGAAAGCTTTATGTTATAACCACAAAAGCGCAGAGCGAAAAAGTAAAGCTTCTGATTTGCGAGTATACTGATGATACGCTTGTAAAGGCAGAGATAAATGATGTATTAACGGATTCCGAAAAGCCTTATGAATACACTGTCGGCGAATATACATCGGATAATGTAAAAGCCATTCTCATAGATGATTTTGACAGTATGGTACCGTTATCACAGGTTGTCACAATAAAATAAACACGTTATCGGTTTGGTAACACGCGGCATGGAAAGGAAAAATGTATGTCAAAAAAATTAACAGCGGCCGTTGCGGCTTTTGCGATGATATTTTCAATGCTGCCGCAGGTATTTGCCGCGGATTTGGCACAGGCTGACGCCGATACTCTCACATTGTCGGTAATAGCGAAATATGACGGCGGAACAAACCGAATTACCAGGAGCCTTTATCTTCCGGATAAAGGCTCCGTAAATAATTCGGAAATAACATGGCAGTCGGATAATACGGCAAATATAACCTGTTCGGGACGGGTTATACGTCCGCGCACCGATGAAGATGATTCGGCGGCAACTCTTATTGCAACGGTGAAAAACGGCAGTAATACCGTAACAAAAAGCTTTGATTTTACGGTGTTAAAGGATGAAAAGTTTACCGATCCGAAATTTATGAGCGATGAGGATTTTTTCGGACGTTTTTCAAACGGCGAATGGGTAACCGAAAGCAAGCTTGATTACGGTCAGGACGGATTGGCTGCGGTTAAGGAATATGCGCAGTCGGGGGATTATGAAAATGCAAAAAATGCATTGCTTGAATATTTCAGACAAAGACCGACACCGTTCTATCGTGATAAAAATCTCGGAAAGGTAAGAAATGCACAGTGGGCGTACTTTGTACTCGATGATTTTTATCATATGGGACATTCGGAATATTTTAAGGGCGATTTTTATATGAATACCGATGAGAAGGATTACAGTGCAGAGCTTCCGGCATCGGAAATCAAAAGAGGTATGGTATCGTTCGGTATACGTGCGAGATATAACGAGGCAAGCAGTGCGGAATTTTATTCAAAGGACTGCGGCAATCCGGCCTTGGCGCCGCGTATGAGGGTTACGGCAGACGGTGAGGTCAGAGAGTATACGGCGGTTAAAGATACATATGTGCGCCATGGCGATTACAGCAATACGCCATATGGCAGTGAAGAAAAAGTCATTGTAAAAACGTTTGGCGATTTTCTCGGCAATGATACATATCAGTCTGTCGTAACCTTTGATTTCAGCGATATATCTCCCGAAGCGTCAATCACAAAAGCGGAGCTTGTTTTGCACGGAGCGGTATATCACGAGTCTGCCGGCGAAAAGCGGCTTGTGATTGTAAAGGAGGGCAATACAACATATGATGAAGCCTCCGCATCACGGTACACTTTCCCGGGGATGATTTACAGCTTTAACGGTCTGCCCGAAAAGAATACATGGCAAAAGGTAACGGGGCAGGAGGGAGAGTATTTCTGGCAGGCAGCAAGATTTCTTGCATGGCAGACAATTGCTCTGGAATATGACTGCACCAAAAACGAGGACTATGTGTATAAAGCCATGGCAATTGCGGAGGATTACCTGAAGGACAACGGCGGACGTAAATTTGTCGGCACAGCATATCAGGAGAGTGCGGACGGACTGCGCGGCGGTTTTCCGCGCACACTGGACGCGGCAATAAAGAATACGAGCTTTGAATGTACGCTCGATTATTTCAAAAACAGCAGATATTTCACCGCAGACCTGCTCACCGCAATGCTTAAAAACATATGGGACACCGCGCATTATCTGACGGTATATCATTCGCCGAACGATAACTGGCGGCAGCATGAATTTGTAAGCCTGCTAAACACAACTCTGTATATTCCCGAATTTAAAGATGCAAAGTCGGGAGAACAGTGGCAGAAATTAGCCTCGGATACATTGGGCGACATTTTGTTCCTGAACACCATGGAGGACGGTTCGTATGTGGAATCGACAACTGCATACAGTGTGGCTGCGCTGTCCGATTTTTCGGGATTTAAAAGCGATATGATAAATATGGGTGCCGATGTGTCTGCGGAGTACGATGAACGTTTGCTTAAAAATGCATATTATAACGGTATGCTGTATTTCCCGGATGGCTCGGGACTCGGGTATGGTGATTCAAGCAGAATAGGTGTAAATTACGGCACATATAAATCGGTCTGCGATTGGTATAATGCGGAGGATTTAAGGTATATCACCACCTTGGGCGCACAGGGTACCAAGCCCGGTTATACGTCGTATCATTGGAAAGATTCGCGTGTGACGGTTATGCGAAACGACTGGACGGTTAACAGTCCGTATCTGTTTACAAATGTTCGCGGCGGCGGAAGCCACGGGCATGCGGACGATAACCAGATTGTACTGTATGCATACGGCAGGGAGCTTCTGCCTGACCGCGGTATTTTCTCATACGCGACCACGGGTGATTTGGCGGAATTGACAAAATGGGGCAAATCATCGCTTGCACACAGTACGGTTGTAATCAATGATACGAGCCAGGAATATAAGTCCGGCACAAAAGGCAGTGTGCAGAAAATAGTGCTGGAGGATAATTATAATTATTTAAAACAGACAACTCCGAATACGGAGGGCTATGACCATGAACGTGCAATTCTTTATTTAAAACCAGACTTATGGATAGTATCGGACAGAATGACTCCCGATGATGCGGATAAGGTGAATGATTATAAGCAAAAGTGGTTTACGAACTACGATGCAAATATTTCATCGGAGGAAAAGACTCTGCGTTCAAACTATTCGGAGGGTGCAAACATTATTATAACCTCGGCAGATGCCGATGAAGATGTACATATTGATGACTGCGTTTTTGACAGAAGCACGAATGAGCTTGTAGAAACAAAATACGGGTATTTTGAGAAAAAATCGGCGGGAGAGTGTAGATTTGACACTTTGCTGACAGCTGTGGAGAATGACAATTTTGCAAGTGTTACCTCCGAAAAGCTTTCCGAAGATGCTTATTCGGCAGCGATGCGCTTTGATATTACAAGAAGCGGAGAAAAGCTTACGGTTTATTATTGTCGGAGCAACGGTACGGGTGCGGTGTTCGGAGATTTTGAAACCGATGCCGAAGCTGCGGCAGTGGTATGTACCGAAAACGGTGATATTGAAAATATCGTAAGAATCGGCGGAAATTATATTAAAAAGAAAAGCAGCGGTGAGGTAATAGACGGAAAAGCACCCGGCGGAAAGCTTGTTGCCGGAATAAACGGCAGTGTGTGCGCTGTGTACGGAACATTGGATGCATCCGAGGCAGGCAGCATAGTAACGGGCTGTCTTACGAAAAAATCGGCAGCGGGCAATGTTACGGCAGAGGATATTATATGGGCGGACGCCGTTACCGTAGACGATTACGGCAGATATATGTTCCGTTTTAAAATCGGCGGAAATATAGACGATTACAGTCTTAAACTGAATATTGCGGGAAAACCGTATATCCAAAATTTTACACGTATTTCCGATGACGGAGCTGTGATACGTGCTCTGTTCAATGCGTCAAAATGCGAGGATTTTCTTGAGGGAGTAATGCAGCTGGATAATTTATATCTCAATGACAGCGTAAGCTATACATATCTGCTGGCATTTTATGATGCTGACGGAAAACTTATAAAAGTGAGCACAGATGAAAATAATCTGAGCGACCGAGAAAAAACAATTAAAGTATCAGAAGAATATCCTGCCGATACCGCACAGGTAAAAGCAATGATATGGAAGAATATGAAGCCAAATGCCGATATTCTTACAGTTAAATAATAACAGCGGAGATTGCCGGCTTTATCGGCGGTTTCCGCTGTCATTTTTTTACGGAGCTTCTGTATTCGCGCGGGGTGCAGCCCGTATCGGCGATGAAAAGACGGTTAAAGGTACGCACGGAGTCAAAACCGCATGAATATGCGATGTCGGTGACATTTTCCGTGCTGCATTTAAGCAGGGTGCAGGCACGGTCAATCCGCTTGCGGCGGATATATTTTCCGAAGGTGGTATTAAGCTTGCTTTTAAACATATGTGATATATGCGAACGGCTTATATGAAGCTCTCTTGCGGCGGAATCGGGGGTTATCGGCTCCGTGTAATGCTCGTCACAGTATATCAGCAGATTTTTTAATGTGCTGATATTATATTTATCCTGTTTTAACAATTCCGCATTTTTCAAAAGCAGAGCAGTGACAGCGAGTACCAGCCCTTTAAGTGCCTCCGGCGGCAGGGTGCTGTTATTGTCCGAAATAATATCCATTATATGCTTTGCGGCGGCGGTGTCTCCGCCGATTATCGGCGATTTCGGTACGTATGCCGAAAATGTACGGCGAAATTCGGGGAGCAAATCCGATGAAAAAAGAATCATAAGTCCTTTTATTTTGTTTGACCTCTCGTATCTGTGTATCATATTCGGAAACAGAATAAAAAAATCTCCGCTGTTTATGTGATATTTATTATTGTCCAGATATAAATCGGAGCTGCCCTGTTCAATATATGCAAGTTCTATGTAGTCATGCAAATGCGCATCAAAATCCAAATCCGCAAGCTGTTGTATTCTTAACGGAAAACGATGGTCCTCAAAAAAGTAATTCATATAATCTCCTTTGTGATATGGCATAAAATGACTGATTTTATGTAGTATATGTCTTGTATTATAGCACATTATGGTATACAATACAAGTACAAAATATAAAAACCGAAAGGAATTTGTGAAATGATTAAGGAAAATAAACTCAGAAAATGGGCGCGTGTGCAGTATATGCCCTCGCTTCCTCTTAAGGAGGACGGAACACGCATTACTTCAAGCAGAGAGCATATTGAGCTTTCAAGAAAAACAGCCGGAGAAGGTATGGTTCTTCTTAAGAATGACAACGGACTCCTGCCGCTTAAAAACGGAGCTAAAATAGCTGTGTTCGGCAAAGGACAGTATGACTACGTTAAAGGCGGCGGCGGCAGCGGCGACGTAACCGTAGAATATGTCAGAAATATTTACGATGGTCTGAAAATAAAGGAAAAAGAGGGCAAAATAAGCGTTTTTGAGGGACTTATTGACTTTTATAAAAACGAAATGGAAAAGCAGTATGCCGACGGCAAGGATGTCGGTATGACCACCGAGCCGGAAATTCCGCAGGAGGCTTTTACGGCTGCAAAAGCATATACAGATACCGCTGTAATTACGATATGCCGTTTTTCGGGTGAGGGCTGGGACAGAAAAGGCGAGCCGCATGACGGAGACTTTTATCTCAGCGGGCAGGAAGAAAAAATGGTGAATACGGTTATCGATAACTTTAAGAATGTAATTGTAGTAGTAAATGCAGGCGCGCAGACAGACACGGAATGGTATCATTCAAATGATAAAATCAGCTCCGTACTCTATGCATGGCAGGCAGGTATGGAGGGCGGTCTTGCTACGGCAGACGTTCTTTGCGGTGACGTAAATCCGTCGGGTAAGCTTGTCGATACATTTGCAAAGAAATTTTCGGATTATCCCTCATCGGAAAGCTTTAACGAATCTGACGATTATGTGAAATATTACGAAGATATATATGTGGGCTACAGATATTTTGAAACAATAAAAGGCGCGGACGAGCGTGTAAATTATCCGTTCGGCTTCGGTTTGTCATATACCGATTTTGAGATAAGCAATATCAATGGAAGGCGAG
>CAJKHT010000060.1 GCA_905199755.1 uncultured Eubacteriales bacterium
ATTATAAAAATAATTTAACATATTTTTTTTAATATTCACAAAAACTTATTATTTACGCTCAAAAAAATTCATGGTTTTTTTATCCATTATGTGAAAATAATTTTAGTGTGATTGTGCAACTTTTTAATTGACTAACAAATAAAACCATGTTATAATATACATACATGTTGCTATAAAGTATGAAAGGAAGTAAAGACATGAAAAAATTAATTTCACTTGCAGCAGCTGTGGTAATGCTTGTAACATCGGCATTTTCGGGTACCGTTTTTGCGGCGTACACCGATGTTGCCGAGAACAACCGGTATTCAAAAGCGATAACAACGCTGTCGAAGCTGGGCGTTATCAACGGCTATGAGGACGGTACATTCAAACCGGACGGCTCTATAACAAGAGCGGAATTTACAAAAATAGTTACTTATACGCTGGGACTGAGCGAGCTTAAAACAGAGCCTAAGGAATTCAGCGATATAAGCGAGCATTGGGCAAGATACAATATCAAAACCGCATATGACCAGGGCATAATCAACGGTTTTGAGGACGGCACTTTCCGTCCCGATGAAAACGTTACATACGAGCAGGCATTAAAGATGGTTGTATGTACGCTGGGTTACGGTTCGTTTGCCGAGGCAGCCGGCGGATACCCGCAGGGTTACCAGACACAGGCTGCGGCACTTGACCTGACAAAATCGATTACAGGTCTCGGATATGACCAGCCGGCTTCAAGAGGTGCTATAGCACAGGTTGTTTACAACGCTCTTGAGGTTGAAACAAAGAAGCTTGACGGAACCACATGGGTTTCATCGGGCAAAAACCTTTTGAACGATTACCTCGGCGTAAAGAAGTTCAAGGGTGAAATGGCAGGCGTTGAGGATTACGTTACCGGTAACTGCCACGGTGCACTGTTAAAAGGTCAGATGCAGATGGTTAACGTAAACGATACCTCTGATTACATAACAATGGATTATACCGAATATACCTCAAACATTACCGATGTAAGCAAGCTTCTCGGCAAGATGATAACGGTATATTACAGACAGAAGAATGAAGCGGACGATGCATATCTGGTTATTATTGATGATGAAACAACAAAGAATACCGAGTATGTTATAAAGTCCGATGACCTTGACAGCTTCAGCTCATCCGCAATTAAGTATTTTGAAGAGGGTACGAATGCGTCAAAGAGCGTTAAGTTCGATCTTGACAAGGTTACCGTAAGATATAACGGCAAAACCGTAAGCAAGTCGGGAACAAAGCTCAGAAATAAGTCATACACAAGCAAGGATAACGAATTTACATCGGAATACAGCTTCGAAAATGCACTGAGCGCATGGCTTTCGCCCAGCAGCGCAAACTTCATTTACGGTGACGTTATTCTGACAGACAGAGAGTCGGACGGCACGGTTGACGATATTCAGATTAACGATTATCAGACAATGGTTGCTCTGAAAACTCCGTCAACAAGTGATTATAAAATCACGGACAAGCTTAAGACCGGTAATTCACTCATTCTGAATCCGGATTCTACAGTATACACCTACACAATCGTTAAGGACGGCAAGCAGATTCCCGTTACCTCGATTGCGGCAAACGACGTTATTCTGTACGCAGAAAGCATTGACAAGGATTTGTACACCGTATATGCATCAAATGCAAAGATAACAGGTACAATCACATCGATAAATGAGGCTGACAACAGCATTACAATCGACAATAAGGAATATAAGCTCGGCGAAAGCTGCGCGGATTATATCAAGACAAAGCAGGGTGAAACACTTTCATCCGGTCAGAGCGCAACATTCTATGTGGACAAGTATAACACGCTTGTATACGGCGAGGTTGCGGCGGCAAAGGAAAATCCGTATGCATATATCACAAACGCATATCAGGAGGACGGCTCGGAGTCATATTGCATTATGGCATTCTGCCCGTCAAAAACTTCAAGCGTTACAAGCTACAAGCTGAAGAATAAGGTTTCCTTAAACGGTCAGAGCATTTCGGCTTCGAAAGCGGTTGAAGAGCTTGAAAAGACAGCTGCATACAGCAACAGCGATATAGATAAGCAGAAAGATGTTTACAAATCGGCAAGCAAGTACAACAAAGCGGATTCCGCATATAAATATTCGCAGCTGGCGCGTCTTGAATTCGGCAGCGACGGAACCGTCACGGGTATCATAACAATGGAATCGGCTGATATTGAATCAACCAACGAAAGCAAGAGCAAGATTGCTCTCGGCAAGGAGCTTGCCGCATACAGCTATACATCAAGCAGCTTCACGCTTAATAGACAGACACAGTTCTCAATTAACTCGTCAACATTAATAATATATGTTCCGGGTAACAGAGCAAAGGCGGATTTCGCAAAGAAAACCTCAGGCTCAACCTTTACATCAACCGAAACATACTATGTTGAGGCTTATGACATAAGCGCATCAAAGTATGCGGGTGTGGTACTTCTCTACGGTTCAAGCGGTTCGTCAACGGAAGTATCAAAGACAACAGACTTCTCAATCGTAGCTAAGACACCGTCTGTATATTACGATAAAAATTCAGACGAAAACCGTCAGCAGCTTACGGTATTTGCAGGTACAAGCAATGCCGAAAAGGATTGGGTAACCCAGGATAACGATACATTCTCAGACAGTGAGGTCGGTGACGTTATTCAGTTTGCATTCGATCAGGACAGATACATTTTCGACAGAGTAAACTGCATTAAGTTCACAGATATAGCAGAAGTGCTTGACGGAAAGACAACCGGCGGTGCTAAGTATAACTGGAACGAGGAACAGGAGCCTTCGGAGGATAACAACATGCAGTCATACAAGTTTGACTACAGATTCAAGAAGGCAGGCACTTCAAACGATGAAACATACGCAAGCTCAACACTCGGAACGGTTCCGTATTCAAGAGCATCTATGTTCAACGTAATGCAGGTTCTTGATGACGATAACAAGATTTACGTTACAAAGAACGGTTTTGACGCAGACGGAAATCTTTTAAATGAAGATGATTATGAGGAATATACAATTTCTTCAACAACAAAGTTCATTCGTATGGAATCGAACAGAAAGAGTTTCTCACCGTATGCAGAGGAAACAGAAACAGACTTCACCTTTAAAGACCTTAAGGACGCTAAGAACTACGGAGCAGACTGCTCAAAGGTTCTTATCACAAGCTTAAGAGGAGTTGCAAGACTGATAGTTGTTTATAACTGATAAGTAATATAAAAATACCGGCGCATGGTGCGCCGGTATTTTTTCAGTTTTTTTATTTTTGTTTTACAAGATGCATTACAAATGATGCAAAGTCATTTCTGTCAAACACGCATTCGATGCCCTTGTACATAAGCTCGTCACCGCCGTAAACAATTCCGCTTTCCTTGTCGAGATAATCTGCGTCTGCATCAAGTCCCGTAAGTCTCAGCACAGCTTCGTAACCTACCTGCGACAAAATGCGGCAGCTCATTACGAATGCCTCCGATTTATCCTTTGACACAATCTCCCATGTACAAAGATTGCTGTCATACGGATTTTCAACTCTGTACAAATCTCCGTAAGGAATAAACCTTCTGAGCTCCTTAAAGCGTACAATCTGCTCTTTTATTTCTTCAAATTCCTCGTCCGAAACCTTGGTTATATCAAGCTCATAGCCGAATGTACCGCTGTAAGCAACATTTGCACGGGTTTTGAGCGGTGTTATTCTTCCGTTCTGATGATTGGGCGATGCTGTGACGTGTGCGCCCATTGCCGAAGTCGGATAACCCATTGATGTCGAGTACTGTATTTTCAGTCTTGATGCGGCGTCCGAGTTGTCGCTCGTCCAGATTTGCGGCATGTATGCGAGAACGCCCATGTCAAATCTTCCGCCGCCGCCTGCGCAGCCCTCAAAAAGTATATCGGGGAAACGCTCCGTTATTGCGGACATTATTTTATAAAATCCCAGTATGTATTTGTGATTGTAGGAATCGCACGGCATATCGGTCATCTGTCTGTTCATATCCCATTTTACATACGATATGTTTGCGCTTGCCAGAATTTTCGACACAGCCTCGATTGCATATTCGCATACGTCGTCACGGCTTAAATCCAGAATATACTGGTTGCGCTTCTGAATGGGTGTTCTGCCCGGAACGCTTATTGCCCAGTCGGGATGCGCTCTGTAAAGGTCGGAGTCGGGACTTATCATTTCAGGCTCAAACCAAAGTCCGAAGCTCATTCCCAAAGCATTTATCTTATCTGCCAGTCCGTCTATTCCGTTAGGCAGCTTTCTCTTGTCGGGAATCCAGTCGCCGAGAGAGCAGTCGTCATTGTCGCGCTTTCCGAACCAGCCGTCGTCAAGCACAAACAGCTCTACGCCCGCTTCCTTTGCACGCTTTGCAATAGCGAGCAGCTTTTCTTCATTAAAATCGAAGTATGTACCCTCCCAGTTGTTTATAAGCACGGGGCGCTCCTTATGCGTCCATGTGCTGCGGCAGAGATTGCTGCGAACCAAATCGGCAAGCTCTCTCGATATGCCGCCTATGCCGCAATCCGAAAAACACATAATGCTCTGCGGTGTTTCAAATTCGTCACCGCCGTTAAGCTCCCAGTCAAATCCAAACGGGTTTATTCCCTGCAATATTCTGATGTTTTTATTGTTATCGCTCATAACGCATGTTGAATGGTTTCCGCTGTATACAAGCGACATGGAATATACGTTTCCGCTGTTTTCCGTTGCATCGCTGTCGGCAATCATAACAAACGGATTCATGTTATGTCCGCTCGGCCCGCGCATGTTTGATACGTTATTTTCCATGCCCTCGGTAATATGAATTCTTGTAAAATTACGCTCTCTTGCCCATGAACCGGGGAAGTAAATGAGGTCATGGCTGCCGCTCCTTAATTCAAGTGTCGAGCTGTATGCGGATTTAAGCTCAAGCTTTTTATCCGATGTGTTGACGAATTTCACGTTTCTCGCGATAATGTTGTATTCGTCAAATACCGTGTAGCAAAGGATAATTTCAAGTCCCGTAACCTCGTCCGCAAGCGTTATTTCAAGAGTCTTAGCATTGGCATTTCCCTTAATTACCGACGGCATGCCCTTTATTTCCGATACACCGTCTTTTATTATATAATCCTTGTACAACGGGTTTGAAATGCTGTTTCCGTCCGAATTTTTTACCCGGTATGCCGGTGTGTGCAAGTCGCAATATCCGTAATCGGAGTATTCCGGCATATAACGTTCATAAACCCCGTCATCCGCACATACAAGCGTATTGTCAAGCGTGTTAAAGCTTGTTTTGTAGTTTTCGTTTACTCTGATTTTCTTTCCGTAATATGAGTGAACAAGCGTACCGTCACCGCCTATCGCAATAACGTAGCTTATATTTTTTCCCTCAAGATGAAAGAAGCTTCCTGTTTTGGTTATCATAATATTCCTCCCTTAATATTCATTCAATAAATTTATTATAACATTCTTTGTTTTTAAACACAATATTAAGTTTACACCCAAACAACATTAAAAAACAGATTTTATATAAAAATATCACCATTTTTTTACTGCATATCCGCCGCTCTTGACATAAGCGGTATTTTGTGATAAAATGCACATTAAATCAGTAGGCTTTAAAGTATTTACGGAGGAAAAGTCTGAATAAAATCGCCCATAGCACTACTTTTTGCTCGGGGCGGTACAAACGTACAGCACCGCTCGCTGCAAAGCAGCACTCTGAACGATTTTCTTTCAGACTTAAGTTTTGTGCCGTACAGCACGGAAAGGAATGGTTATAAAAATGCTAAACCAATTTTCAAGAACGGAGCTTCTGTTCGGTAAAGAAGCAATGCAGAAATTAGCGTCCGCACGCGTAGCGGTGTTCGGTATAGGCGGTGTGGGCGGATTCACGGTCGAGGCGCTTGCGCGAAGCGGTGTGGGCGCAATAGATTTGATAGATGATGATAAGGTATGCCTTACAAATATAAACCGTCAGATTATCGCGCTCAGAAGTACGGTGGGTAAATATAAGGTTGATGTAGCGGAGGAGCGCCTTAAAGGTATCAATCCCGATATAAAAATAAACACATACAAAACCTTTTACACTCCCGAAACCGCGGATTTGTTTGATTTTACGCAATACGATTACGTTGTTGACGCAATTGACACCGTAACCGGCAAAATAGAGCTTGCGGTAAATGCGCAGAAATCGGGTACTCCGATTATCAGCTCGATGGGTGCCGGAAACAAGCTGAACCCCGAAAAATTTGAGGTGGCGGATATTTACGAAACCTCGGTTTGTCCGCTTGCGCGCGTTATGCGCCGCGAGCTGAAAAGCCGCGGAATAAAGCGGCTTAAGGTTGTGTATTCAAAGGAAAAAGCGCTTACCCCCATTGATGACATGGCAATAAGCTGCAAGGAGAATTGCATCTGTCCGCCGGGTACACAGCGCAAATGCACCGCGCGCCGTCAGGTGCCGGGCAGCACCGCGTTTGTGCCGTCCGTTGCCGGACTGATTATTGCGGGCGAGGTTATAAAGGATATTACCGGCGTGCGCAACGATTGACTTTTTCTGTGAGGAATTGTATAATACAGGTAGTACATTATGGGGAGACTGACGCAATATGAATAAAACGGAACGATTTATAAAAGACGGCTGGAGGGAATGTGTGCGCGAAAACCGCGAGGACAGCGGTACGCTTATAGGCTTGCCGTATCCCTACACCGTTCCTGCAAAAGGACATTTTGAAGAAATCTATTATTGGGATACATATTTCACAAACTGCGGTCTGCTGCTTGACGGATTTGCGGAGCTTGCAAAAAACAACACCGATAATCTGCTGTATATGGCGGATAAATACGGGTTTGTGCCGAACGGGAACAGAACGTATTATCTCACGCGCTCACAGCCGCCGTTTCTGTCGGAAATGGTGAAAGACATATACATGGATATGCCTGATAAGGAATGGCTTAAAAACGCGTACAAAACGCTTGAAAAGGAATATTCTTTCTGGATGACGAAGCGTATTTCGCCAATAGGTCTCAATGTTTACGGAACTCATGCGCCGAGGGAGAATATAATTTCCGCAGCCGAGGAAATGACAAAAAGAACGGGAATTACTGCGGCGGACGATGAAAAATACAATCTCGGCAGACATATTCAGGGTGTCTGCGAGAGCGGCTGGGATATAACCGCAAGATGGGGACTTGAGATTTTTAATTATGCGCCTGTTGACCTTAATTCGCTCATGTATCGGTTTGAAAAGAACATGGAATATTTTTCACGTGAGCTTTGTAACCAAAAAGCGGAGGAATGGAACAAAAAGTCCGAAACGCGGCTGGAGCTTATGAACAGGTATCTTGTTAAGGACGGCTTGTTTTGGGATTATAATTTTGCCGCAAAAACGCACAGCAGCGTATTTTCCGCGGCATCTCTGTATCCGCTTTACGTAAAGGCGGCATCAGACAATCAGGCGGCTGCCGCAAAGGAAAATCTCGGCAGACTTGAAGAAGAATACGGTATATCGGCCACCGAAAGGAGCGATGCGGACGGAGTGTATCAGTGGGGATACCCGAACGGGTGGCCGTGTCTGCAATATATCGCAGTCAAGGCATTTGATAATTACGGATACACCGCGGACGCATTGAGAATTGCAAAAAAATATGTCGGACTTGCCGATGATGTTTTTGAGAAAACGGGAAAGCTTTGGGAAAAGTATAATGTTGTAAAGGGATATATCGAGGTAACGAACGAATATGAAATGCCTGCAATGATGGGCTGGAGCGCCGGGGCATATCTTGCCGCAAGGGATTATATAAAGTCAAATTAAAAGAACAAGGAGCAAAATGAAACCATTTTGCCCCTTGTTCTTTTGTTATACTAATAGAAGCAGCGTTCCGGCAACCAGTAAAACCAGTCCGATAAATGCTTTTTTTGTCAGCTTTTCTTTCAGCACCGCATATGAGAAAATCACGGTTACAAGAATACTCAGCTTATCAATCGGCACTACAACGCTTGCCGGGCCGTCCTGCAATGCCTTGTAATAGCACAGCCATGAAAGTCCCGTTGTGGTGCCCGATAAAACGAGAAAACCGAGCGTCTTTGACGTTATGCTTTTTATGCCGTCACGGCTTTTCGTCACAAAAACAACCACCCATGCCATTATAAGCACAACAAAGGTACGTATAGCCGTTCCGAGTGTGGAATCAACACCAGAAATCCCGATTTTGCCCAGAATGGACGTAAGCGCCGCAAAAACCGCGGATAAAACCGCCCATATAAGCCAATCGGATTTTTGGGTGATTTTATCATCGGTATTGTGCTTTTTTTCAATCATCATGTATGTACCGGTGCCTATAAGAACGATACAGACCGCTTTAAGCCATGTTATTTCCTCATGCAGAAATATAAAGGCAAGCAGCATTGTTAAAATCGTGCTTGATTTGTCAATGGGAGCGACCTTATTAACGTCACCGTATTTCAATGCCCTGAAATAGCACAGCCATGAAGCACCCGTTGCAAATCCCGAGAGTATGAGAAATACAAGCGTTTTAGCACCGATTTCCGATATGCCGCTCTGCACTCCCGTCACAAAAACCATAAGCCATGCAAAAATAAGAACAATGACGGTTCTTATTGCCGTCCCCAGGTTTGAGTTTACGTTTTTAATGCCCGCCTTTGACAAAACGGCTGTTACACCGGCAAAGAACGCGGATAAAACCGCAAATACAATCCACATAAAAAACACCTCTTAAATTAATATATAAAAATTCTCCGGCATATTTGGCTGCCGGAGAACTTTTTTATTATGAAAGTCTGTTTTTGAAATCATCGTAGCCGAATTGCTTTATTACGGTAACTTCATCGGTTTCGCTGTCATACACCGCAATGGAGGGCAGATTTATTCCGTTAAAGGTGTTGTTTTTAACCATTGAATATATCGCCATGTCGCAGAGTACCTTTCTGTCACCGGGGTTTATAGGCTCGTCAAACGAGTAATCGCCTATGATGTCGCCGGCAAGACACGTATTTCCGCCGAAGCGGTACGTGTATTTTTTCTCGCCCTTTTTGCCTGCGCCGATTATCTCCGGGCGGTACGGCATTTCAAGCACGTCCGGCATGTGGCATGCCGCGGATGCGTCAACAATCGCTATGTCGGATTCGTTATGCACAATATCCATAACCTCCGTAACAAGCGTTCCGGCATTCAGGGCAATTGCCTCGCCCGGTTCGAGATACACCTGCACATTGTATTTTTCGCTGAATTGCCTTATAAGCTGTATAAGGTGCGAAACATCGTAATTATCGCGCGTTATGTGATGTCCGCCGCCGAAATTAACCCATTTTAGCTTGAAATCACGGATAATCTGTCCGAAATTTTTTTCAAAATGCGCCAGAGTATGCTCCAGAGCATAGCTGTCCTGTTCACACAGCGTATGGAAATGAATACCCTCCGCACCCGAAAATGCATCGTAATCAAAATCTGAAAGCTTTATGCCGAGTCTTGAATACGGTGCGCACGGATCGTAAATTGCGGTATCCTGTTCGGAATACTCGGGATTTACGCGCACACCCCAGCTGCCCTTTACGCGGTCTTTGTATTTTCGCACCTGGTTAAACGAATTGAATACGATATGACCGCATATATCCGATATTTCGTCAAATTCTTCTTCACGGTAAGCCGGTGCGAAAATATGCGTTTCGCCGCCCATTTCCTCATATCCGAGCTTTGCCTCGAAAAGCGAGCTTGCCGTTGTTCCGTCAAGATATTCCGAAATCAGCGGATACAGAGAAAACATGGAAAATGCTTTTTGCGCAAGCAGTATTTTACAGCCTGTCTCCTCACGGACACGCTTTAATATTTCAAGATTTTTTATAAGCTTTTGCTTGTCCGCAACATAGCACGGAGTCGGCACTTTATCTGTATATCCCATATCAGTCCACCAATACGGGGTTAAAGCTTTCTTTCCACGGAAGTCCCCATCTGTTAAGCTCCTCCATGAACGGATCGGGATCGAATTCTTCTATATTAAATACGCCCTTCTTGTTCCATTTTCCCGTCATGAGCATTTCGGCGCCTATCATTGCAGGCACGCCCGTTGTGTACGAAATTGCCTGCGACTGCACCTCTTTGTAACATTCCTGATGATCGCATATGTTATAGAGATAATATGTTTTTTCCTTGCCGTCCTTTATGCCGCGGAAAATACAGCCGATATTTGTCTTGCCGACTGTTCTGGGGCCTAACGATGCCGGATCGGGAAGAAGCGCTTTTAAGAACTGGAGCGGAATTATCTTTTTGCCCTCAAAGTCAATCGGCTCGATTGAAGTCATGCCGACATCTTCAAGGCAGCGCAGATGCGTAAGATAACTTTCGCCGAAGGTCATGAAAAATCTTATGCGCTTTATTCCCTTTATGTTAAGACCTAACGATTCAAGCTCCTCATGATGCAGCAAATACATATCCTTTTCGCCCACACCCTCAAAATTATATGTGCGCTTTATTTCCATAGGCTTTGTTTCAATCCATTTGCCGTTTTCCCACCAGCTGCCGTTTGCGCTGACCTCGCGGATATTTATTTCGGGATTGAAATTCGTTGCAAACGGATAGCCGTGGTCGCCGCCGTTGCAGTCGAGAATATCTATATAATGTATTTCATCGAAATGATGCTTCAGTGCATATGCGGAAAATACTCCCGTAACACCGGGGTCAAAGCCGCTGCCCAAAAGCGCGGTGATGCCTGCCTCTTTAAATCTGTCACGGTATGCCCACTGCCACGAATACTCGAATTTTGCGGTTTCGGGCGGCTCGTAGTTTGCGGTATCGACATAGTTTGTTTTTGTTGCAAGGCATGCGTCCATGATGGTCAAATCCTGGTACGGAAGTGCAAGGTTAAGCACAACATCGGGCTTTTCCCTGTTTATGAGCGCAATAAGCTCCTCCGTGTTATCCGCGTCAACCTGTGCGGTGGTTATCTTTGTTTTGCCGCCGTCAAGCTTTGCTTTAAGAGCGTCACACTTGCTCTTTGTCCTGCTCGCTATGCAGATTTCCTCAAATACATCGCTGTTCTGACAGCACTTATGAATTGCCACGCCGGCAACTCCGCCGCAGCCGATAATCAATGCTTTTCCCATACTAATTTCCTTTCCGAATTGCCAAAAGCAGTTCCCTTATTATTTTTGCGGCGGTCATTGTCGATGCACCGCTTTGGTCGTAATGCGGAGCAAGCTCCACCGTGTCACAGCCGACTATATTAAGCTTTGCCGCCTTGAATATTGCCGAAAGCAGCTGTGTAAACGTAACACCGCCCGCCTCGGGTGTTCCCGTGCCGGGGAATACCGACGGATCGAGAACGTCCAGATCTATTGTAAAATACACGGGCTTTTCGCCTATGCTTTCTATAGCGCTTTCCAGTCCGTCAAAATTGAACAGATGTATGTCTGTATGCGATTTTGCCCATTCAAATTCGGGTTTGTCGCCCGAGCGTATTCCGAACTGATGAATACGTCCGTCACCTGTTATATCCCATATACGGCGCAGCACCGTTGCATGCGAATACGGCTCGTCCAGGTATTCCTCGCGAAGATCGGTGTGTGCGTCAAAATGGATTATGTGTAAATCGGGGTATTTTTTCAGTACGCTTTTTACCGGCGCAAGCGTCACAAGATGCTCGCCGCCTATCATAAACGGAATTTTCCCGTTTTCCACTATTTCGTCCGTATATTCTTCTATTGTTTTAAGCGCCTTGTGCTGGTCGCCTATGCAAAGCTCCAGGTCGCCGCCGTCAAAAACGCTTATTTCCGATAAATCCGCATTCTGATACGGACTGTAGGTTTCAAGTCCGTATGAATTGGAGCGTATATCCTTTGAGGCAAAGCGCGTGCCGGGACGGAACGAGGTTGTCGAATCGAACGGCGCACCGAAAAGCACTATGTCCGAATCCTCAAAGCCGCAGTCACAGCCTATAAAATTTTCGATTATTTTCTCCATAAAAATCTCCTACAGCATTTTCAGCACGTAGTTGGGCAGTGCAAAGCAGCCCTTGTGCAACTCCGTGTTATAGTATTTTGTTTCAATCCCCAGACCGTTCCAGTAATCTGCGTCAAAATCAAGCGGATCGTACACCTTTGACGAAAATCCGAACAGCCAGTGTCCCGAGGAATAGCTCGGAATGTGCGCCTGATACAGTCTGCTTATCGGGAATATCTTTTTGATGTTCTCGTGTATTTTCACCATTGCGCGCGCATCGTTCGCATAATACGGCGATTCGTGCTGATTTACAAGTATTCCCTTTTCGGTGAGGGCATTGTAGCAGTTTCCGTAAAATTCACGGGTGAAAAGTCCCTCGCCCGGACCGAACGGATCGGTGGAATCCACAATTATGAGGTCGTATTCGTCCTTGCGCCGTCTGACAAATTTCAAGCCGTCCTCAAAATGCAGCGACACCCTTTCATCATCAAAGCCCGACGATAAGCCTTTCAGGTATTCACGGCTTACCTCCACAACCTCCTCGTCAATCTCAACGAGGTCTATATGCTCTATGCTTTTGTAGCGCGTCAGCTCTCTAACGGCTCCGCCGTCACCCGCACCTATCAAAAGCACATTCTTAATATCCTTTCCGACAGCCATCGGCACATGTACAATCATGTCATGATATATAAATTCGTCCTTTTCCGTAACCATGATGTAGCCGTCAAGCGTCATAATGCGTCCGAATTCGTTTGTTTCAAAAACATCTATCTTCTGATATTTACTCTGTCGGGAGCAAAGGTGCCTGTTTACCCGTATGGAAAATCTTACGTCCTTTGTATGCTCCTCGGTAAACCATAAATTCATTTTTACAGTCATTCCTTTCCGTTCTGTAAAACAACCTTTATATTGTTAAGCTCACTGTCCTGCGTACCCATCATCATACAGCCTCTGTCCTTGGCATATTTTATATATTCGATAATTTCTGCGGTTATTCTCTCGCCGGGGGCGAGAACGGGTATTCCGGGCGGATAGCACATTACGTATTCCGTGCATATGCAGCCGCCGGAGCTTTCGAGCGGAACGGATTTGCTCTCGGCATAAAATGCCTTTTGCGGAATCATCTCGAGAATGGGAGTTATATACTCATGCTCAAACATTCCCTTTGTATCCTTTTCGTGCAGACGCTTTATCTCGTTCATTGCCGCAATCAGACGTTCTATCATAAGCTCCGTATCGCCCACGGATATGATTGCGAGAATATTTCCCAAATCACCGAATTCTATCTGTATGCCGTAATCGTCTCTTAAAATATCGTAAACCTCTATGCCGGCAAGACCTATGCTTCTTGTAAATACCGAAAGCTTTGTCAGGTCAAAATCGTACACGGCTTCGTTTTTTGTAAGCTCTTTTCCGTAAGCGTAGTAGCCGCCTATTTCGTTTATTTCTTCTCTTGCATAGCTTGCAAGGTCTGTAACCTTTTTAAAAATCTCTTTTCCGTCAAGTGCAAGATTTCTGCGCGAAACATCGAGCGAGGACATCAGAAGATACGATGCGCTTGTCGTCTGCGTGAGGTTTAAAATCTGCCGCACTCTTTCGGGATTTACACTGCCGCCCGTCAGCAGAATCGAACTCTGCGTAAGCGAGCCGCCCGTCTTGTGCATGCTCACCGCCGCCATATCCGCACCTGCCGCCATTGCCGATACGGGCATGTTTTCGCCGAAATAGAAATGCGTGCCGTGCGCTTCGTCAACCAATACGAGCATGCCGTGTTCATGCGCCGCTTTTACAATGCTCTTCAAATCGGAGCAAATTCCGTAATATGTCGGATTGTTCACCAGAACAGCCTTTGCTCCGGGATTTTCCTCTATTGCCTTTAAAACGTCGTTCACCGTCATGCCGAGCGGTATTCCCAGCTCATTGTTCACTCCGGGATTTACGTACACCGGCTCCGCGCCGCAGAGCACGAGCGAGTTTATCGCGCTTATATGCACATTGCGCGGAAGAATGATTTTGTCGCCCTTTTTGCAGGCGGTCATAATCATGCCCTGAACCGCCGCCGTTGTTCCGTTTACAATAAAAAAGGCGCTTTCTGCCCCGAACGCGTCTGCTGCAAGCGCCTCCGCCTCCTTTATTACGGAAACGGGGTGCTGTAAATTATCGAGGGGCTTCATTGAGTTTACGTCAAGCGAAAGGCATTTGCTGCCCAAAAGCTC
Source organism: uncultured Eubacteriales bacterium (assembly GCA_905199755.1). Taxonomy (GTDB): domain Bacteria; phylum Bacillota; class Clostridia; order UBA1381; family UBA1381; genus UBA4716. Next base: position 14,153 of record CAJKHT010000060.1, read on the forward strand.
TCTTAAGCGCGGATTTCCCTTTCCCTGCTTATGCCCGGGAACGTCAAAGGGAACAACCCTGTTGAGCTTGTAGCGCTGCATTGCCTCGGCAAGCGGCATCGAGTGCTGATTTTTGTTCATCATCTTGCCTCGCCGTGTCCGTTTCTGGGAAATCTTCCCACGTCTCTCGTGATAATTTCCGCCTTGACGTCAGACGCTTTGAGGAGCTTTTTTAAGTAATCGCATATTTCTATTACCAAATCTCCGTTGCATGAAAAAATATCCACCGCCGCATAATTAAATTCCGGCCATGTGTGAATTGACATGTGCGATGTCGTTATAACCGCAAAGGCGCTTATGCCTATCGGCTCAAACTTATGATACGCCTCCTCGACGATTTCCGTATTTATTGCCTCGCACATTTTATGAATAAAGTCCTTAGTCTTGTCAAGACTGTCGATAATGCTTGTGTCGCAGCCGTAAAAATCCGCAATGAGCTGCTGCCCCATAAATTCATTTTTAATCATATTTCAGTACCCCTATGCAAAAATAATTCCCGATGCATAGCGGTTATAGAAAACCTCCGCATTTTTTTGCGGGTTCTTTCTATAGCCGCCATATTCCGCCTTAACACGAAAAAAAAGCGTTCCTAAAAAAGCTCTTCTTTTTCGGAATGCGAATATTGCTGTTTCATATGTACGGTATGAACGCTACGATATGCGCGATGAAGAACGGGCGCATAAAAAACGGAAAACCGTGTTCATACTGTGACATTTAAAATCGCAATGTCCGCTGCAGTTATTACTGCCATCCATTCTTCTCACCTCTCATGTGTTCATAATATGATTTTGCGCCGAGCATCAAAAAAGACGGCATAACATAAAATACCGTCAAAAAATAGGGATGCTGCTTTATTTGTTTACAAATTTATACTGTACATGATACGGATATTCCGTTTTTTTCAGTAAATAACAACCCCTTAAAATAATAAAAATACGGTATTTCATAATTACTACCGCCGCACCGTGCGTTACATAAGCACAGCGGCGTTCGACACCTATATATAATACTCTTTTTTTTTCAAAATGTCAATACCTTTTTCGTATTTTATAAAAACAATTTGCGCTGCGGTATATTTTGCGTAAAAAAACGGTAATGCCGCAAAATATACCGCATAAAATTTCCTCTTAAAATACGACAACCAAAAGCATTTTGAAGTTTTCCTCGCCGTACACCGCATGCGGATGCTTTGCCGGCATTACAATCGAGTCGCCCTCGGTAAGGATATACTCCGTTCCGTCGATTGTTACCCTGCCCTTGCCGTCGATACAGGTGACAAATGCGTCTCCGCCCGACTCATGCGTGCTGATTTCCTCGCCCTGCGAAAACGCAAACAGCGTAATGCTCACGGCTGTGTTCTGCACAAGAGTTTTGCTCACGATTTGTCCGTCCTGATAAGAAACCTCGTCCTTAAGCTTTAAAACCTCCGCTTTGTTTATGTTTTTCATTATTTCCATAATATATCTTTCCTTTCTGTTTCGGAATATAAATTTATTATACCGCATTTTTTGAAAATAACGCGTAAAAATCAATCAAACCGAGTCTGCCAGTCCGCATCGGCATGAGCCTCAAAGCACATTTTTATCTGTTCCCTGCTCGTTTTTTCCTCCGCAAGCTTGTCGGGCAGCTCATCGGGCGCAAAATATTTTATTTCCGTTGTTTCCGAATTTTCCTTAAAGCTTCCGCCCGTGACATTGCACAGCACAAAAACCTTGCACACACCGTAAGCATATACCGGAGTGTTATGCTTGTTCCTGTCCTGAACGGCTATCAGCTTAACCGCCTCAGCCTCCAGTCCCGTTTCCTCTCTGACCTCTTTTAACGTGTTTGACTCAACCGACTCCAGAACATCACACCAGCCGCCGGGGAGCGACCATGTTCCGTTGTTTTCATGCACCAGAAGTATTTTGCCGTCCCTGAATATCGCCGCGCGCGTATCGAGCTTGGGTGTCTGGTAGCCTGTTTCGTTGCAGAATAAATCCTTTACCTTTTCGGGCGGAATATCCGATTTTTCGCTTATCATCTCCGCCGCTATTTCCCGCAAACGCTCATATCTTTCAATATCGTATACATTATCCGTGTATGCAAGCCCCGCCTGTGCAAGGCTCTGTATTTCAATTGCCCATGAAAGCCATTTTTCCATGTTTTCCATTATAATACCTCCTGCCGAAAATATCCTTTAAATTATATCACGTATGAGGAAAAAAAGCAAACACATCATAAATTTCCAATTTATGTAAAGAAATTATTTTCTGCACTTATCCCACAAATTATTCACATGGTGTTGATAACTTTTTCGGCAAAAAACGGCATAAAATCAAGGTTTTTTTAAAAAACAGGTAAAATTATCCTCACAACGGGGGAAAAAATGTAAAAAAGTATAATAATTATATGTAAACCTTTCCCAAACCGCATTTTTACGTGAAGTTGTCCACATTTTAAATTAACGCACAGGTGTGGATAACTTTGTGGATAGTGTGGATAACTCGCATTGATTTGAGATTTTAAGCCGAAACGGGTGTGGATAACTTTATTTTTGCCGTGTTTATATTTTGTTGATAAAATGATACGAAGTTTACATAATTCATAAGAAAAATGTAAACTTTTATACTGCGAAATTTTTTTTAAAAATCCGATATGATACGGTAAAATAAAATGTATTGATATAATACATGTGAACCAAAAAAATAGAAAATCAAAATTCAA
>CAJKHT010000061.1 GCA_905199755.1 uncultured Eubacteriales bacterium
CAGAAATATAGTCAACAAAATAAAAAGAGGGATTTAACCGATTTTTTCGGCAATCCCTCAGAATACGGCTTAAGTCAGCAAGCCGTGCGGCGCAGAAAACGGCCTGCGCAGTGTGATGTATTTAGTTGTTGCACATGCAAGTTACGATAACGATGATGATAAGAACCCAAAGAATCATATCAAGATCAAAGTTGCATCCGCTTTTGCAGCAGTCACCCATCAGGAAGCCCTCCTTTCGTCGTTCATGTAATGTATATTATGATGCAAAAGCTTTTTTTGCATTTTGTCCTATATGTTTTCTTTGAAATTTTTATAAATCGGGCTGATGAAACGACATTGACAATATGAAATCTTTATATTATAATAATGCTTATAAATGTCAGTCGGTAATGACTAAAGGGGTGTATTTGTGAAGTATGGATATAACGATAATACGTGCAACAAGCAGAAAAAACAGCAGTACATATAATGCGGCAAAATATTTTATATCAAAGCTGGATAATGTCGGCGAGGTTTTTGAATTTATACTGCCGGAGGATATGCCGCATATTTGCAAAGGCTGTTATGCCTGTCTTTACGGTAATGAGGATAAATGCGGCGGCTTTAAATATTTAGAGCCGATAAATGCGGCATTTTCAAGGTCGGAAATCATTATATTCTGCTGCCCTGTGTGGTGTTATCACGCACCGGGACAGATAAAATCGTTTCTGGATCATTACGGCTACCGCTGGCTTGTACACCGCCCGAATTTTGATATGATGAATAAACAGGCGGTTATTATCACAACCGCGGGCGGCGGAGGACTGAAATCCGCGGCAAAGGATATAAAGGACAGTATGGACTATTGGGGAATTGCCCGGACTCATGTTGTTACACAGTCGGTATGGGGATATTTTTGGAACAATATGCCCGATAAATTCAAAAGGGAATTTGAAAAAAAGCTTGATAAAACGGCATACAAGGTTTTGAAATATGAAAAAAATCTGAAAATATCGTTAAAAGTCAAACTTCTTTATAAGATGTTTGAAAGACTGCACTTAAATGATAAGCTGTGGGAAGTCGATAACGAGTATTGGAAGAAAAACAGGGGAAAGGTGAAAAGCAGATAAACAATAAAAAGGAATGAAAGCCGATTCATTCCTTTTTATGTTATGCGTTTTATTCATCGATTTTGCCGTAAAGTATTCCGTTGTCGGCTCTCTCGGGAATGACGGTTTTGTAAAGTCCCTGCAGATTTTTTGAGGTTTTTACTCTTACCGTTATATAATTTGCGGTTTTCCCCTCAAAAAATCCGGCGGAGGACTGCTCAAAAAGAACCTCAACGGGCTGACCGATAAATTTGCTTATAAAGCTACTGCGCGAATCGGCGGTTATCTTTATAATTTCTTTTGAGCGCCTTTCTTTTACTTCGGGAGCCACCTGATCGGGACGCTTTGCGGCAGGAGTGCCGCGGCGCTGAGAGTACATGAAAACATGTGCGTCCGCAAAGCCTGCACGGCGTACAAAATCTGCGGTTTTTGCAAATTCTTCATCTGTTTCGCCGGGGAATCCCGTCATAATATCCGTTGTGATTGCCGCATCGGGGAAAGCAGCACGCAGACCGTCTACAATTTCCATGTATTGCTGAGCAGTGTAATGCCTGTTCATTCTTTTAAGAGTTTCGTCACAGCCCGATTGAAGCGATATATGAAAATGCGGACACAGTTTTTTGGAAAGCTTAACCTTTTCTGTAAACTCATGATTAAGCGTCATAGGCTCTATTGATGACATGCGTATTCTTTTTATTCCGTCTATCTTGTCAATATCAAGCAGCAGACTTTCAAGAGAGGCATTTTCCAAATCCTTTCCGTATGACGCAACATGTATGCCTACAAGTATTATTTCACTGAAGCCGTTTTCGGCAAGCTTTTTTATTTCCGAAATGATTTCATTTTCAGGCCTGCTTCTTACGGGTCCGCGTGCATAGGGAATTATGCAGTAGGAACAGAACTGACTGCACCCGTCCTGGATTTTTATATATGCTCTTGTGCGGTCGGTATAGGTATTGATTTTTAACTCCTCAAAATCATGGGTGTGCATTATATCCGACACGGCATTGACCTTTGATGTGCATGTAAGGTTTTTTGCAAGCTCCGTAATGTTATGTCTGCCTTGTGTGCCGAGTACAAGATTCACGCCGTCAATAGCAAGAATTTCCTCGGGAGCTGTCTGTGAATAACAGCCGGTTACAACGATTACGGCTTCGGGATTTGTTTTTTTTGCACGGCGGATTATCTGACGGGATTTTCTGTCCCCCATGTTTGTGACGGAACAGGTGTTTATAACATATATATCTGCCGTGTCCGAAAAATCGCAGATTTCATAGCCGGCATTTGAAAAAAGCTCTGCCATGGCTTCCGTTTCGTATTGATTTACTTTGCAGCCTAATGTGTAAAACGCTGCCTTGTTCATGTGTTATCAGCCTTTCTACTATCAAATTTAAAAAAAAAAAAAAAAAAATCCTTATTTTGTTAGCAGTATTATATAAAAAAATATTTAAGTATTGACTATTTACCCAAAAAGAGATATTATATATGTGTAATCGAAAATGATTACATATATTAATATTCAATGCTATGGGGAGGTATTATTTATGAAAACATTTAATCTGTTATTGAGCTCCATTAATGATGTCAAGGATTTTGTAAACATCGTAAGCAAATATGATTTTGATGTTGATCTGACATCGGGAAGATATGTTGTAGATGCCAAATCGATTATGGGTATTTTCAGCCTTGATTTATCAAAGCCGATAAAGGTAGAGGTACACAGTGATGACTGTGACGCATTCATTGATGATCTCAAAGAATTTATTGTTAAGTAAATTCCGGCAAATCAGGATTATCCTTACGGATAATCCGTTTTTTTATGCGTTTTCCTCTGATACCCGATCAGGTGTTTCCAGTGTGATATTACCTATTTTAGCACTTCTCAGTTCATCTGTAAGCATTGCGGCGGCACGTTCCGTATCAATTTCACCGCCGGAAATTACAAAACCGCGTTTTTTTCCTATTTTTTCGAGTATTTCATAACCCTCAAGTCCGTCAACCGAGTCAAGCTTGTATCTGGCACAAAGCAAATCGGGGTATTCATCGCGCAGATATTCGCATAAAGAATATGCCAGAAGCTCTGTGTTTATTATTTCGTCCTTGATTGCTCCCGTATAGGCAAGACGCTTTGCCGTTTCCTGGTTTTCAAATTTCGGGGGCAGCATACCGGGAGTGTCAAAAAGCTCCGTACCGTCACGCAGACGAATCCACTGCTTGCCGCGTGTAACTCCGGCTTTATCACCTGTTTTTGCACTTGCCCTGCCGCATAATCTGTTTATAAGACTGGATTTTCCCACATTCGGTATTCCTGCCATCATAATACTGAGATTTCTGTTTCTGCCGCGTTCTTTTTCGCGTTCAAGCTTGTCCTTGATAAGCTCGCGTGAGCTGCTTATGATTTTATTTACACCGGCTCCCGTGGTGCAGCTGATCGGGATAACCGAAAGACCGTTGGCTTTGTACCAACGTATCCATTCATCTGTTTTTGCCTTATCTGCGAGGTCGGCTTTATTCATGACCAAAAGCCGCGGCTTGCTTTTTAAAATGTCATCAAATGCAGGATTTCTTCCCGAAAAAGGGAGCCGCGCATCAAGAATTTCAACAACAACATCTATAAGCTTCAGATTTGCTTCAATAAGCCGGCGTGTTTTTGTCATGTGTCCGGGATACCATTGTATATTGTTCTGCATAGAAAACTCCTTTACATGCGTTTAAAAAAGTTGCCGCAAAACAAAAGGGTTTTGCAGCAGCTTTATTTTATATGCGTATTATCTTGTAAGTCCTATATCGTTCAAGGGCCAGATGCGTATCTGTGATTTACCGAGAAGCGCCTCATATGGTACCTGACCGAGTTCGGAAGAACGGCTGTCCTTTGAATGAGGACGATTGTCACCCATAACGAAAACCATGTTTTCACCGACGGTAATCGGGTACTGAACGGATGAATCGATTGACTGTGTTGTGCCGTCGTAATACGGTTCGTCAAGAACCTTGCCGTCAACAACGACCTTGCCGTTTTGCAAATCCACCGTTTGACCGGGTAAAGCAATTATGCGCTTAACGTAATATCTCTTTTTGAGACTGGGAGGAAGACCGCGCCATGCGGTAAACTTTTCTGTAAGAGACAGCTTTGTTTCGCCTTTGTTTTTTGCAACCTTGTCATAGTATTCCTCGCGTCCTTTGTAAGTACTGTCGAGAATTACTATGTCACCCTGATGCGGTGTGTAGCCAAGCTTTGTAACTATAAGTCTGTCATTATTAACAAGAGTGGGGAACATGCTCGAACCGTCAACGCGTACCACATCAAACAGAAATCCTTTTATCAGAAATGCTATTGCGGCAGCAATTGCGATTGTATAAACCCATTCAAATATTTCTCTTCCCATGCCTTTTGACTTTGTTTCCTCTATAATGCCGCCTTGTCCGGTTTTGTTTTCGTGTTCTTCCATCACGTATTACCTCCAATACACACATTAAATATTCGGTTTAAAAAGGAGCTGCGGCAAAACAAAAGCTTTGCACAGCCCCTCTGTATTAAGGAACTTAGATTCTTTCCTTAACCTTAGCAGCCTTACCGACTCTGTCACGCAGATAGAAAAGTCTTGCACGTCTTACTTTACCGTTTCTTACAACTTCGATTTTCTCGATGTTGGGTGAGTTTACGGGCCATGTCTTTTCAACGCCTACGCCGTAGGAAACACGTCTTACGGTGAAGGTTTCGGCAATACCGCCGCCCTGCCTTTTGATGATTGTACCTTCAAACATCTGAGTTCTTGTACGTGAACCCTCGACGATTTTCTGGTAAACCTTTACATTGTTACCAACCTTTAATTCGGGCAGGTCTGTTCTTATCTGGTCTTTTGTCAAAGCGTTAATGATTTCCTGATTATTCATCATTAATTCCTCCTTATATTCTGAGACGTTCGTGCCGGCCATAAGGCAGAGGACCGTCCGTAATCTATAAAATTATACCACGTCATGTAATGAAATGCAAGAGTTTTTTTGAAAGTTTTTTGACATAATGCGGAATTTTGTTGCGTATCAATAAAAGGGAGGATAAAATCAATGAAATTTACTGCAATTATTATAACAAAAAAGAAGATACTTACGGCTGCCGCCGTCCTTTTTGTCGCGGCGGTAACGGCAGCGGGAATAATTATTGCCGGAAACAATAAAGTGACAGAGACTTTTAATGAGCGGGAGATATATGAGTCCGCCATATCCGAGGGCTTGCCGAACGGCGAAGAAAAGGAAGTTAAGATTAAAGATATATTGAAAAAGCTTGCAGGCTTCGATTGGGACGAGCCGCAGAGCATAGCTAAACAGGGACTCCCCGGCGGTGAAGCGCAAAATACAGCCGAAAGCACGGCAATTTCTGCCGAAGAACAGCCGACCGCGGAGCCGGAGCAAACACCGCCTCCCGAGGAAACACCTGCTCCGGTGCGGGAAGAAAAAAAGGAGCTGCCGTCTCATGAAAAAATATGCAGTGCCAACGGACTGAAAATCAATAATGCCACCGATTATGCGGTCAATCCCGATGAAGCATGCTCCGGTATGCTTCCTTTCAAAACCGAAACAGATGCACCGCAGGTATTGGTTGTGCATACTCATACAACGGAATGCTACAGCGGAGATGAAATGAGCGGAGAAACGGAGAGGACAACCGATAATGTGCGAAATGTCGTTGCGGTGGGCAATGTGATATGCGGCAAGCTGGAGGAATACGGAATTAAAACCGTTCATGATACCACCGTGCATGATTATCCGTCGTATCAGGGTGCATATACGAGGACACTCAAAACAATAGAAAGCAATCTGAAAAAATATCCGTCAATAAAGGCTGTGCTTGATGTACACCGTGATGCATTTGTATATTCCGACGGCTCAAAGCTTAAGGTTTCCTATAACCGTGACGGGCAGGAGACGGCAAAGGTTATGCTTGTGGTCGGCACGGACAGTATGGGACTGGCACATCCGGGGTGGCGGAATAATTTTATGCTTGCGGCAAAAATACAGAACGCGGCGGAAATCATGTATCCCGGTCTTATGCGTCCGATTGATCTGCGCCGCGAGCGCTTTAATATGCATATGACAAGCGGCAGTCTGCTGCTTGAGGTGGGCAGCAACGGAAATTCACTTGCAGAGGCTTTGGAGGGCGGTGCGGAAATAGGAGAGGCTATAGCGGCAGCACTTTTAAACGGCTGAAAAAATATATAAAAATCACTTGCAAAATCATAAACAATGTGCTAAAATAAAAACATAAACAAACATAAAACCAAATAAACAATAATAAAACAAACAAAAGGAGCGTAAATATGTATAATGTACAAAAAGCCTATGATTTGGCAAAGGAATATTATGCCGGATACGGTATAGATATTGATAAGGCTATGGAAATTTGCGATAAAACCCCTATTTCGATGCACTGCTGGCAGGGAGATGATGTTGCTGGATTTGAAAAGCGTGACGGCGGACTGACGGGAGGAATACAGACTACGGGTAATTATCCGGGAGCGGCGAGAAATGCGGCAGAGCTCAGAGCGGATATGGAAAAGGCAATGGAATTTATCCCCGGAACGCTTAAAGCCAATATACATGCAAATTATCAGGAGGCAGACGGGTTTGTTGACCGCGATGAAATAACAGAGGAGCATTTTAAGGTATGGGCGGACTGGGCTGTTGAAAAGGGGATAGGACTTGATTTTAACCCGACATATTTTTCACACCCGAAAAGTGAAAAAGCAACGCTTTCATCATCAGATGAAGATATAAGAAGCTTCTGGGTAAGACACGGAATTGCGTGCCGTAAAATAGGTGAGTATTTTTATAAAAGAACGGGGAAAACCTGTGTAATAAATCATTGGACTCCCGACGGCGATAAGGAATTTCCGATTGATACATTAACACCGAGAATACAGCTTAAAAAGAGCTATGATGAAATTTTTGAAGCGACAAAAGATGTAAAGGGAGTTATGGACGGAATAGAAAGCAAGGTGTTCGGTATCGGAGCTGAAAGCTTTACGGCAGGTTCGCATGAATTTTGCATGGGATATGTAATGAGCAAAAACATCGACCACATAATAATGACGCTCGATACGGGACACTATCACCCGACCGAAACCGTTTCGGCAAAGCTTGGGGCTGTTTATGCGTTTGCAAAGCATGTGCTTCTGCATGTTTCGCGGCCGGTAAGATGGGACAGCGACCATGTTGTTGCGTTTGATGATGAAACAAAAGCTATTATGGAGGAACTTGTAAGACTCGGTAAGCTTGAAGATACATATATTGCCACGGATTTCTTCGATGCATCCATAAACAGAATTGCGGCATGGACAATCGGTTTGAGGAATACCAGAAAAGCTATGCTTTATGCACTGCTCCAGCCTGCAGAGCTTATGAAGAAAATCGAGGCTGACGGTGATGTAAGCGGCAGACTGGCATTTATGCAGGAATTTAAGGCAGCTCCGTTCTCGCTTGTATGGGATTATTATTGTGAAAAATCCGGCTGCGGTGTAGGTCTTGAATGGCTTGACAAAGTGAAAGATTACGAGAAAAATGTACTCTTAAAGAGATAAATGCATAAAAAGCAACAGCTCATCTCAATGCGGAAAGTGAGATGAGCTGTTATTTTTTTATACATATGATAATATTACGCAGCAATTTCCGTTTAAAGTATAGCTGCCGTTTTGTGCCGGAATGAATATGCTGTCGCCTTTTTCGAGATTCATAATCTGACCGTTCATTTCAAGTGTTCCGCTGCCCTCTGTGATAATAAGCGAATTAAAACAGTCTTCAGTTATGTCTACCGACATTGGCGCTGTGACGTTAAGACGTCTTGCTGTGAATTTATCACAGCTTGCAAGCACTGCATCGGCTGCGGATTCGTCGGGCTTCGGAACGGCAGGCGACGGTGTAAGACGCGATACCTCTATTGCTTTATCAATATGAAGCTCGCGCGGATTGCCGTTTTTATCACGTCTGTCATAGTCATATACTCTGTATGTGGTATTGGAATTTTGCTGGATTTCGCATATCACTATGCCGCTGCATATTGCATGAATGGTTCCTGCCGGAATAAAGAAAACGTCTCCCTTATGTACGGGAACCTTGTTAAGCACTTCAAGCAGAGTGTTGTTTTCTATACGTTCACGAAGCTCCTCCCGTGTGATTTCGCGGTTGACTCCGTAATATAAATATGCATTGTTGTCACATTCAAGAATGTACCACATTTCGGTTTTGCCGTATTCGCCCTCGACTCTTAAAGCGTATTCATCATTCGGGTGTACCTGAATTGACAGATTACCCGAAGCATCGATGAATTTGATAAGTATCGGAAAACGGTCAAATTTTTCCGCGTTTTTACCCAAAACACCGCTGCCGTTTTTTTCTATGTAATCGGTAAGAGTAAGACCGTCGAAATCTCCGCCGCAAACGGTACTCTGACCGTCCTTGTGAGTTGAAAGCTCCCAGCTCTCGGCAACAATATCCAAATCAGTTTTTTTGTTATATGATGTTTTCAGCTTTGTACCGCCCCATAAATAATCTTTAAATGCCGGCAGTAATTTTACAGGCTGTCTGTTCATTGAAAAATCTCCCCTTTAAATTATGTTAATCGTTATCTTTTTTTGTGTCAGCTTCCGCAAATATGTCTATAACTTTATCATATACCGTATATGCGTTGCTTTTAAAATACTTTGCAAATTTTTCCGCCTCGTCACGCGAACCGGTATACAAGGAAAGCTGCATAAGCCGTGTGTTATCATCATCATACAGCTCACATTCCGCGCTGAATTCATTTCTGCGCACGGGAAAAATGCTGCTTCTGATTGCTTTTTTCAAACGCTGCTCGCGGTACAGCTCTTTTATGGATTGCTGTATCGGCTCACGTATATATATGGGTATATGCGTTTTAAAAAAATCTGCCGCGGCAGCGCCTTTTGGCGTGATTTCGTATTTTTGCAGAGTTGGAGTTTCAAGGTATGCACGTACATGCCCCGTATCCGCAAGATTTGTGAGCGCAAGCTGAAAGTCATTGAAATTAATGTTGCAGTTATCCATAACAAGCGTTACCAGGTCGCTGTACGGAAGTGCATCATCCGCATTGTTCAGCGTGAACATGATTATAAACTGAATCAGTACGGAATCGTCTATTTCTTTTTGATAAAGCATAAAAACCTCCGTTCCGCCGCTGTGACGGCATAAGCTTAATGCTATTATAGCACAGCATAACAAAAAATACCACATTTTTTTAAAATTATTTAATCTTTTGGTCAAAAATGCAATAAATAGCAGTCAGACCATTGCATTATTCAATATTTTATAGTATAATTAAGCATAAATTGCTTGAAGAATTTTTAAAAGCGTGATATAATGGATATAATTTGGTAAGATATGTATAAATAATTATAGTCAGAGAAAAGAGTAATGGATAATAGGGTTTCAATTGTAAAATGCGATAATTATTCCGAATGCCGCAGAGCGGTGGACGAAGCAATCGAGCTTCTGGGCGGAATAAGAAAATTCATAAAACCGGGTGACAAGGTTGTAATCAAACCGAATTATGTAATGAAGAAGAAACCGGGTGAGGCGGCGACAACGCATCCGGAGTTTCTCCATGCCGTTATCTGTGCGGCGGAGGAGGCTGGCGGACGGGTTACGATTGCCGAAAGCCCCGGCGGTCCGTATAATGTGCAGGCATTAAAAAGCGTGTATTCGGAATGCGGTGCCTATGAGGCTGTAAAGGGTACGAATGCCGTCCTTAATACCGATACATCGTTTACGGAGGTTTCCTATCCCGATGGTCATACGGTGAAAAATATTCCGATAATAAATCCTATTTTGGATGCAGATGTTATAATATCGCTGCCGAAGCTTAAAACGCATGCAATGACGGCATATACGGGAGCGGTGAAAAATCTGTTCGGAACAATTCCCGGCACGCATAAGGCGGAGCTGCATTTCCGGCTTAACGAAAGAAAAGCATTTTGTTCCATGCTTGTGGATTTATATGAATGTGTAAAGCCTACGCTGTCCATTATGGACGGCATATGGGGCATGGAGGGAAACGGTCCGACATCGGGGAAAAGCCGTCATATCGGGCTGGTGCTGGCAGCCGGGAACGGTCATGCGCTTGACCTTGCCGCATGCCGCATTATAGATTATTCACCCGATGAGGTTGAAACGGTGCATGAGGCGATTTTGCGCGGCTTGTGCGCAGAAAATGCCGATGGGCTTGACATACTCGGCGAGGATATAAATAATCTTATTATAAAGGATTTTGAAAAGCCGGAGAGCCATTTTAATTTGCTTAAGCTTGTTTCACTTCCGGCGGCACTTAATGCCCGTGTTGTAAACTGGCTTTCGTCAAGGCCCGAAATGCATTACGATGAATGTGTGGGCTGCGGAGAATGTATGCGCTGCTGTCCGCCGCAGGCTATAGAAATGCGTGATACGAAAATGGGCAGACGTCCGTTCATAAATACGGAAAAGTGTATAAAATGCTTTTGCTGTCAGGAGCTTTGCCCGAAAAAGGCAGTGCATATCAAAAGACCGGTTATGAACATGCTTATTCTTAAATTTTTAAAATAATATATATTTTTGGGGAAAGGAACATATTTTTATGTTTAATATAGTGCTTGTAGAGCCGCGGATACCGCAGAATACCGGGAATGTTGCCCGTACATGTGCGGCGACGGGCTCAAGGCTTCATATAGTCCGTCCGACGGGATTTCAGATAACGGATAAAAATCTGCGCAGGGCGGGACTTGATTACTGGCATCTTTTAAATGTCTGCTACTATGATAATCTTGATGACTTTTTTAAAAAGACCGAGGGAGCAAGATATTGGTATGCAACAACCAAAGCGCCGCATACTCATGTCGAGGCACAGTTTCGCGATAACGACTATATTCTGTTTGGGCGCGAAGATGCGGGCTTGCCCGAAGAATTGCTTTACGAGCATGAGGAACGCTGCGTAAGAATACCGATGATTGCGGAAGCACGCTGTCTCAATTTATCAAATTCCGTAGCGGTTATGGTTTATGAAGCGTTAAGACAGCAGGGGTTTGACAATCTTAAAAATCTCGGACAGCTTACACATTTTACATGGTAAAGGAGTAAAAATATATGGAAGATATTAAAATTATAACGGATACAAGCGCCGATATTCCCGATGACCTTGCAAAAAAATATGATATAGGGATAGCGAGATTTATTACGCTGTTCGGTGAAAAGGAATATGTAAACGGAACGGAACTGACAAACAGCGAGTTTTATGAAAAGCTTGAAGCGTTTGGCGGTGTGCCGACAAGCTCTCAGCCGCCGTTTCAGTACTTATATGATTTGCTGCTCGATGAAAGCAGAAAGCATAAAACGGTAATATTCTTTACAATTTCCTCAAAGGGCAGCGGAGAATATCAGACGGCAACTCTGATTGCAAATCAGATAAAAGAGGACGACAATCCCGATGCGGATATAAGAATATTTGACAGCCAAAAATTTTCGGTATATATCGCACAGACGGCGGTTTATGCGGCGCAGCTTGTAAAAGAAGGGAAAAGTGCAGATGAAATAATCGAAATCTGTGAAAAATATATTGCGTCATGGCGTGCATATCTGCTTGTTGATACTTTAAAATATCTTGAAAAGGGCGGCAGACTCTCAAAAGCAAGCGCCATAGTGGGAACCTTGCTTGATATAAAGCCGATACTTACGATAGAACACGGACTTGTTGAAAGCATGGATAAGCTGCGCGGCAAAAAGAAGCTGGTTGACAAGCTTATAGAAAAGATTGAAGATGATCCCGATTTTATAAACTGCGATGAAAAGGAATTTCTTGTAGTTCAGTCGGACGATGCACGGGGAAGAGAAGCTGCGGATAAGCTTAAGGCGAAATACGGAGAGGACTGTATCAAAATGTATTCCGAATTCGGACCTCTTATCGGTATTCACGTCGGCAGAGGCGCGCTGGCGATACTGTGCAGAATAAAAAAGTAAATAATACAGCGTTTTACGGCGCGGGAAGGATGATATAAATGAAGTACATTGTAATTTTAGGGGACGGAATGGCAGATTATCCGGTAGATTATTTTGACGGAAAAACCATTCTTGAAGTGGCGGACAAGCCGACAATCGACTATATGTGCACTCACGGCGAGCTGGGTATGGTAAAGACTGTTCAGGACGGCATGAAGCCCGGTTCCGATGTTGCAAATCTGTCGGTTATGGGATATGATACGAAAAAGTGCTACAGCGGACGTTCACCGCTTGAAGCGGCATCAATCGGAGTTGAGATGAAAGACAGCGACGTTACATTCAGAACAAATCTTGTAACCCTGAGTGATGAAGCGGAATATGAAAATAAAACAATGCTTGATTATTCTGCCGGTGAAATTACTACCGAGGAGAGTACGGAGCTTATGCAGGCGATTGCAAAGGAGCTTAATACCGATAAAATAAAATTTTATCCGGGAATAAGCTACAGACATCTGTGCGTATGGGACGGCGGCTCCACAAATGTAACACTAACACCTCCGCATGACATTTCAGATCGTAAGATTACGGATTATCTGCCAAAGGGTGACGGCGCGGAGATTTTTCTTGATATGATGAAGAAATCGGAGGAAATTTTAAAGAATCATCCTGTGAACAAAGCAAGAGCGGCTGCCGGAAAAAATCAGGCTACATCAATCTGGCCGTGGGGCGAGGGTACAAAGCCGCAGCTTGATAATTTTGAAAAGAAATTTGGACTTAAGGGCAGCGTTATAAGCGCGGTTGACCTTATAAAGGGTATTGCAAAATGTGCAGGCATGAATTCCATAGATGTTCCGGGAGCAACAGGAAACTGTGAAACAAACTGGGATGGAAAAGCACAGGCGGCGCTTGAAGCAATCACAGGTGACAGTGATTTTGTGTATGTTCACATGGAAGCTCCCGATGAAATGGGACATCAGGGCAAGCCGGACAAGAAAAAGCTTGCGGTTGAGCTGATAGACGGCAAGATTGTGAAATTTCTGAAGGGTGAATTGGATAAACGCGGTATTGAGTATAAAATGCTCATAATGCCCGACCATCCGACACCGATATGCAAGAAAACACACGTAAGCGATCCCGTGCCGTATATTATATATGACAGCACAAACGAAGAAAACGGCTCCGGCTTAACATACAGCGAGGAGAATGGTAAAAAGACGGGAATTTACATTGATAAGGGATATACTCTTATGGAGAGATTTCTGAAAAAATAAAATGCATCGTTTGGCAGGAAAGCAGGGATATGTATGAAGATTAAGCAAAACTGGCTGAGAATACTGCTGTTTGTTGTTTTTGTCGCACTGGTGGGTGCTGCGGCATATGCGTTTATGCCCAGGCTGCTGAAAATGGCAGGCGTGGTTTTAAGCGTGTTTTTACCGTTTATATTGGGATATTTATTCTCAAGGCTTGTGAACCCTCTGGCGGATTTTCTGCAAAAAAAGCTTAAATGTCCGCGCAGCGTTTCCGCACTTCTTGTTATTGTGATTACAATAGGTATAATCGGCGGAACGTTAAGCGTGATATTCTGGAAGCTGTTTGTTGAAGTCAGAAATCTGTATAATCAGTTTCCGCAGATGTATTCGGACTTTCAGGTTTTTTGGAAACAGTTTTCGGAAAAGTGGTCAAATGTGTATTCAAATATGCCGGAGCAGGTTCAGAATGTGCTTTCCGGTATAGTGGCACAGTTTTCCGAAAAAGCGGCGGGCTTTCTTAATTCCAGGTCGGAGCCTGTTGTGGATTATGCGTCCAACTTTGCAAAGGCAATTCCGGGCGGATTTATAGGAGTAATAATATTCATACTTTCCGTGTACTTCATGGTAGTGGACAATAAAAATGTTTCCGATATTGTTCATAAGATGCTCGGCGCAAAAGCCGTTACGAAAATGAATGCGGTAAAGAAAGAGTGTAAACGGTATTTGGGCGGATATGTAAAGGCACAGGTGACAATAATGTGTATTACCTTTGTCATAATGCTCATTGAATTTACCGTTGCCGGAACGGGCTATTCGATTTTGATAGCCTTTACAACGGCATTTATGGACGCGTTGCCTGTTTTCGGCAGCGGAATAGTATTGTGGCCGCTGGCGGTGATTAATTTTTTCAGCGGCGATATAAAGAACGGTGCGGTCATGATAATAGCGTTTGTGTCGGTAGTTGTGACGCGGCATCTTATCGAACCTAAGCTGGTAAGCTCAAAAATGGGTATGAATCCTATTCTCACGCTCATGGCAATGTATGTCGGCTACAGAATATGGGGAGTCGGCGGAATTATTTTGGGTGTTGTATTTATGATGATTTCGGTAAGCTTTTACAAAGCCGGGATTTTTGATGCACCGATACGCCTGATAAACAGATGCGTGAATTTTATAAAAAGTCAGTACAGTGTATGTAAAAAATTTATAATAGATTTAATGGAGGATAATGATGAGTAAGGAAAAATATTATATTACAACGGCTATTGCCTATACATCAAAGAAACCGCATATAGGCAATACCTATGAGATTATTCTCACGGACGCAATTGCACGTTTTAACCGTTTCATAGGCAAGGACGTATTTTTTCTGACAGGTACGGATGAGCATGGTCAGAAAATACAGGAAATTGCCGAAACGGAGGGCATAACTCCGAAAGAGCATGTCGACAAGATTGCGGGTGAGATTAAGAATATCGCGGACATGCTTAATGTAAGCTATGATAAATTTATAAGAACAACGGATGATTACCACGAAAAAGCGGTTCAGCAGATTTTCAATAAGCTGCATGAACAGGGTGATATATACAAGAGTGAGTATGAGGGCTGGTACTGTACACCGTGCGAGGCTTTCTGGACACAGACACAGCTTAAGGACGGCTGCTGCCCCGATTGCGGACGTCCTGTGGAAAAGACAAAAGAGGAAGCATATTTCTTTAAAATGAGTAAATATCAGGACAAGCTCATGAAATATATTGAGGAGCATCCTGAATTTATACAGCCGGAATCGCGTAAAAATGAAATGGTAAACAATTTTCTGAAGCCGGGACTTCAGGATTTATGTGTTTCAAGAACGTCATTTACATGGGGAGTGCCGGTTGAGTTTGATCCGGGACATGTTATATATGTGTGGATAGATGCGCTTGCGAATTATATTACCGCACTCGGATATACACCGTCGGAAAAAGGCGAGCTGTATAAAAAATACTGGCCTGCCGATGTGCATATAATTGGAAAGGATATTTTAAGATTCCATACAATTTACTGGCCTATTATACTTATGGCTCTCGGCGAACCGCTGCCAAAGCAGGTATTCGGACACCCGTGGATGCTTTTCGGTGAAGAAAAAATGAGTAAATCCAGAGGAAACGTAATCTATGCTGAGGATTTGGTGCGTCATTTCGGAGTAGATGCCGTAAGATATTATTCTCTGCATGAAATGCCGTTTGCGCAGGACGGAACAATCACATATGATACATTCATCAGCAGATTTAACAGCGACCTTGCAAATAAGCTCGGAAACCTTGTAAACAGAACGGTTGCAATGATTAATAAATATTTTGACGGTGTAATTCAGCCGGGAGATACAAGCGGTGAATTTGATGATGACCTGAAAGCTGTTGCAACGGGAGCTGCCGAAAAAATCGCACAGAAGATGAAGTCTTTGAGAGTTGCGGACAGCATTGACGAAATATGGGCTGTGGCAGACCGTGCAAATAAATATATAGATGAAACAACTCCGTGGATACTGGCAAAGGACGAGGCGAATAAAGCACGTCTCGGAACGGTATTGTATAATCTTGCGGAAACAATAAGAATTATCGCATCGCTTTTGTCGTCGTATATGCCCGATACCGCCGCTGAAATTGCAAAACAGATTAATGCCGCGGATTTAAGCTATGAAGCATCGAAAACCTTTGGTGTGACAAAAGCCGGAACAAAAGTGGGCGAGGCAGCACCGCTGTTTGCGAGAATTGATGCCGAAAAGAAAATTGCGGAGCTTGATGCGGAAAGAGAGGCTTCGGCAGAGAAAAAGGTGGAGATTGCACCGTATAAGGATTATATTGAATTTGACGAATGGGAAAAGCTTGATATAAGAGTGGGTAAGGTGCTTGAATGTGAAGCTGTGCCGAAGAGCAAAAAGCTGCTCCGATTTACGCTTGAATGCGGAAATGAAAAGAGACAGATTTTATCCGGCATATCACAGTTCCATACACCCGAGGAGATTATTGGCAAAAATGTGCTGTTTATTGCAAATCTCAAACCGCGAAAGATGATGGGACTTGAATCCTGCGGAATGATTTTAAGTGCCGAGCATGACGGAAAACTGACCGTGCTTACGACGCTTAAGGATATACAGAGCGGTGCGGAAGTAGTATAAGCACCTGTAATCGGTCGGAATATAAAAATATTTATAACAAAATTATATAAAAAAGTCTTGCAATATACAAATATATGTGTTATAATATGTATTTAGTAGATTATAGGCTTATTGAGAAAGAGTGCGTTATCCCACCCTTTCATCTCTCTCTGCTCTGCTTTACGCGTTCCCACAACAATCCTACCCCCC
>CAJKHT010000062.1 GCA_905199755.1 uncultured Eubacteriales bacterium
TTTGTTTTTCTCCTATACATTTCTAAAATCATATGATATAATATACTTAAGCTGCAAGCAAACTGCATAATTTTTAATAATTGCGCACAGTGAATAATATTCAATCTATCGGAGGTAAAATCACATGAAAAACAAGCCATTTTCAGATATACTGCCGGAAAGTTCCGATTTTGCAATCGAATGTATGCACTTTCATAAGGATGTAAGCATGTCCAGCGCACATTTTCATTCCCATTATGAAATATTCTATGTGCAGTCCGGCAAACGCAATTTTAAAATAAATAATTCTAAAATGTATGAATTATCCTCTTCAAATATAGCATTACTGCGTCCGAATATAATTCATCAAGGCTTTTCGGCATCTGATACAGGTCAGAAGAGAACTCTTATAAATATCTCACAACATTTAATATCCGAATTATCTGAGTTTTTTTCGCCTGCCATAGTCCACTGCTTTAATGTGCCTGTGCTTCAGCTGACGCACTATGAAGCAGGCATGCTCAACTATCTTTTTCAGGAGCTTTTAGAAAATCATCCTAATATGCCCTTATATAATGAGAAAATCAAGATAAATCTGTCAAAGATCCTTTTACTGCTCTGCGATATATATTACAGAACCGGGTATGAGGATAATGCTATGCTAAATCAAACAACACAGTCGCGTGTTGATTATGCCATTGAATATATTCAGCAGAACTATTCCTTACCGACTGTTCTTTCAGATATTTCAGATAAGCTGCATATTTCCGAAATATATCTTGAAAGGATATTCAAAAGAACCATGAACACAAATCTCCATAAGTATCTTTCGACAATTCGGATAATGAATGCAAAACGACTGTTGGAGTCTAATGCTATGTCTGTTTCCAAGGTTGCCTCCTCATGCGGCTTTAACAACCATGTATCATTTTCAAGGGCATTTAAGCGTATTGAAGGTTATTCTCCTAAAGAATATCAGTTAAGCTGCAAAAAATCATGATGGATTTTTTCATAATAATTAAATTATGATTGATATAAGCTGTAATACTCATTTCGGTTTTCTCATTAAAATGCGCGGTTAAGGCAGCGTTACGCATCAGGATAAAACGCTTGTACAAAATGCGAGATGCCGCCTAAGAACATGATATTTTAATTCAAAAAAAAAAATTACAATACTAAAAATAAAGTTTTTGCTATAATTATTGTACAATATTTTATGAAATGAGCATTCCTGTTAAGTAACAAAAATGAAGTTTGACAAAAAGAAGTCCACTCCCTTAGAATGTAACACCGGGTCATAGCCCTAATAAATAGAAATCATTCACTAAGGGAGGAACTCCAAAATGAGTATAGCACAAAATGAAAAGATAAGTCAAGTAACAGACAACATTAGCACGGTTTTTGAACAAGTTAATTTTTTCAAACTGGGGCTATCCCAATTTTTGTGTAAAAATTTTAAACACATAATTATGTAAACCTTTGTAATTACCCAAAAATCAAAAATCAAAAATCCGTATTTCTGTCAAGGCTGATTTTATCATGCATTTTAGCCTTTACAGGGATACGGCTTTTGATATAATTTTATAAAAGGTTTATGTAAACCAAAAATGAGGTTTACACAAAATCGGGGATTTTCTCTGCAAACTTTATTAATTATGAATAAAACACAGATGTCATCGTTGTATTTTTCAATGAAATGGCTGCTTAATATATCCCGATCACTTGTGATACCTGGTCACCGATATTCACTGACTTATATTTAATAAACGCAGCAGTAACGAAATAGGCGGCTTCACCATGTTTGTGAAGTACGGAGCGTATCGGCAGCTGTTTTCCGCAGCTTTGGGGTTGTTGCTGATTATTATAGCAGGCAAGGGTTTTCGGTTTAATGCGGTTACAATTATTACCGCGACCGTTTCGGGACTGGCGCTGTTCGGAAATTTAATGTGCAGTCAGACCGTGCTTAAAAGCGGAACTATGGCGCTCAATGCTTTGTTTGGTACCGTCGGTATGCCGGTTCCGTGTATAGCCGGGGTTTTTCTTTTTGATGCGCCTATGTCCGCCGGACAGCTGATTGGTGTGGGCTTGTTGATTGTAAGCTCATATTTTCTTATCAGCAGTTCAAGTAAAATTCATACAAAATTTACGTTCAAAACCTTTTTGCTGCTGATGGGAACTATGCTGTCCAACGGAATTACAATGCTGATGCAGCAGATGTTTGCGCACTATGTACCCGACGGAGATGTATCGGTTTTTTTCGCTGTTTTCATTTGGAATTGTGGGGGTGGCTCTTTTGCTTCTGTCATTTCCGCTGAATATGAGAAAGTCGGGAGAAAGCAAACCGTTGTCGAAAAAGCTTTTGTTCTATGGGGCAATCCTTTCTGCGGCAGTATTTATTATTAATCAGCCGGCAACCATATCTACGGTGCTTGTGCCTCCGGCAGTGCTGTTTGCATTTATTAACGGAGGCAGTACAATCATTGCAGCTGTCGTAGCGGCGGTTTGCTTTAAGGAAAAATTGACATTCAGAAGTGTGTGCGGAGTATTGATGGGGGTTACTGCTCTTGTGGTTATAAAGGCAATGTAAGAGAGTGTGAAAAAAATATTGCCCGTTTAACCTCAAAAAGACAGATATATTATGAATAAATCAAAAATCCACCTGTTATGCAGGTGGATTTTTGATTTATACTTATTTTGCCTTTTATATAAGTGATTCGTAAAGCTTTGTTATATCTTCAACGCTTGTCTCTTTCGGATTGCCGGGACGGCAGGCGTCATCATAAGCGGACTGTGCAAGGAAAGGAATATCCTCTTTCTTTACTATCTCCTTAAGATTTGACGGAATACCTATATCAGACGAAAGCTTTTTAACTGCGTCAACGGCAGCCTTTCTGTATTCCTCGCAGGACATTTCATCTGTACCCTTAACTCCCATAGCCTGAGCGATGTACTTGTATTTGTCGCCCGTTGCTTCCGCATTGTATTCCATAACTGTCGGAAGAATGATTGCATTTGCAATGCCGTGCGGTGTATCATACAATGCTCCGAGCGGATGCGCCATTGAATGAACAATTCCCAGACCAACATTTGAGAATCCCATACCTGCAACGTACTGACCGAGAGCCATTCCCTCACGTCCCTCGGGAGTGTTTTCAACCGCACCTCTGAGACTTCTTGAAATAATCTCGATTGCCTTTAAGTGGAACATATCCGAAAGCTCCCATGCTCCGGCGGTGATATATCCCTCGATTGCGTGAGTGAGCGCGTCCATGCCTGTTGCCGCCGTAAGTCCCTTGGGCATTGAGCTCATCATATCGGGATCGACGAAAGCCGCAATCGGAATATCGTGCGGATCAACGCATACCATTTTTCTGTTTTTCTCCGTATCGGTGATTACGTAGTTGATTGTTACTTCCGCAGCCGTACCTGCCGTTGTGGGTACCGCAAAAATAGGAACGCACTTATTCTTTGTGTCCGCAACTCCCTCAAGACTTATTACGTCTGCAAAATCCGGGTTCTTTATAATTATACCGATTGCTTTTGCGGTATCCATTGAGGAACCGCCGCCGATTGCTATAATATAATCTGCGCCTGACTTTTTGAATGCCGCAACTCCGGACTGTACGTTTTCAATTGTAGGGTTGGGCTTTATATCGGAATATACTTCATAGTCAAGACCTGCATTTTCGAGAACGTCCAAAACCTTTTTTGTAACATTAAATTTAATCAAATCGGGATCGGAGCACACAAAAGCCTTTTTAAAGCTGCGTGCTTTTGCCTCTGTCGCTATTTCCTTGACAGCTCCGGCACCATGATATGATGTTTCATTAAGAATAAATCTGTTTGCCATGTTTTTGTCCTCCTGTTAGGTTATGTAAATTACTTGAGCAAAGCTGATTTTGCTCCTACCCTTATAATACAATTTTTATTGTGTTTTGTCAAGAATAAAATGTATTTTTATGCGGTAAAAATATTTTGTGTTTTCGGAGGTTTATTTTGGATTTTTGCTTTTTGCTATTGAATTAATAAATAAAATATTGTATAATAGCATTAAGAAATCGAAAGGAGATAATGCAAAATGAAAATTTTAGTTACCGGCGGTGCCGGATATATCGGCAGTCATACATGTGTGGAGCTTTTGAATGCAGGCTATGAAATAGTTGTTCTCGATAATCTTTACAATGCGAGCAAAAAATGTCTTGATGCGGTAAAGGAGCTTACGGGCAAGGACTTCCCGTTTTATGAGACAGACCTTCTCGATTATGAGGGTACGGAAAAGGTGTTCAAGGAAAACAAAATCGATGCCGTAATCCATTTTGCCGGACTTAAGGCGGTAGGTGAATCCACAAAAATTCCGCTTACATATTATCATAACAATATCACGGGTACTTTGCATCTGCTTATGCTGATGGAAAAGTATGATGTAAACAATATAGTATTTTCGTCCTCCGCTACGGTTTACGGTATTCCGAAGACCGTGCCGATTACGGAAGATTTCCCGCGTTCGACAACAAATCCTTACGGCTCGACAAAGCTTATGATCGAGGATATTCTCACCGATGCGGTTAAAGCAAACCCGAAGCTTTCGGCAACACTGCTCAGATACTTCAATCCTATCGGCGCTCATAAGAGCGGTATGATGGGTGAGGACCCGAAAGGTATACCGAACAATCTGCTTCCGTATGTTGCACAGGTAGCTGTAGGAAAGCTTAAGTGCGTGCATGTGTTCGGAAACGATTATCCCACACCCGACGGCACAGGTGTACGTGACTACATTCATGTTGTTGACCTTGCACTCGGTCACCTGAAAGCAATAGAGCATTGCAGCGACAAGCCGGGTACGCATATATACAACCTCGGAACGGGCAACGGCTACAGTGTACTCCAGATAATCGATGCATTTTCAAAGGCATGCGGCAAGGAGCTTCCGTATCAGATAGACCCGAGACGTCCGGGAGATATTGCGGAATGTTATGCAAATGCTCAAAAAGCCAAAGATGAGCTTGGCTGGGAAGCACAGAGAGAAATTGCGGAAATGTGCGAGGACTCGTGGAGATGGCAGTCAACACATCCCGACGGATTCGGCGAATAAAGCAAAGTACAAAAAAAGCAAGCCGGCGGCTTGCTTTTTTGTGTGTCAGCTTATTTTAAATATTTTAATCGAAATAGGGGACAGGTCGGGATAAAAAATACCGTCCGCCGCATCGTGTACTTCATCGGGAGCAAAAACGTTTGTAAGCCTTGATGCATTAAACCTTGCCGCATCAAGACGAACCTTCTCATAACCGCTGCCCATGTTTGCGGCTATCAGATATTTTTCTTCATCTGTGCTGCGGATATATGCATAGGTATTTCCCGACATGTATACGGACTCAAATTCGCCTGTGGAAAATGCATCGGAGCTTTGGCGCAGACGAATCATTTTTTTATACCATGCATTTACCGAACCGTCATTGTCATATTTACCGATGCTGTCCCACGGGAATGTTCCGCGGCAGAACGGATCGCCGTAGCCCGGCATGCCTATTTCATCGCCGTAAAATATACACGGTACACCCGGCAGCGTCATCTGCATGCCGACCACGACCGCAGTGCGTGCTTTTGCGAGGTGCGCCGAAGTTTCGTCGGGGGTGTAATGAGCCTGAAATTCCCTGTCAACCTCATAACGTGACGGCGCTCCGCTCATAAGCGTCATAATACGCTCCACATCATGCCCCGAAACCATGTTCAGCAGTGAATAATATGCAGGCTTGGGATAATTCTCTTTAAGGCTCATAAGCCGTGAATCAAGCTCTGCGGCGCTGATTTTTCCCAGAGCAGCATCAATGAGTGCGCTGCGCATCGGGTAATTCATGACGGAATCTATGCCATCACCGAGAAAATAACGTCTGCGCACTCCGTATGCCGTTTTATTCGATGCATCCTCCCAGACCTCGCCGATGATTACCGCATCTTTCTTTTCCTGCTTTGCGTTTTCCCTGAGCTCCTTTACAAAGCCGTCGGGCAGCTCGTCAACCACGTCAAGCCGCCAGCCGGACGCGCCGTTTCTGAGCCATTTTTTGATGATTGCGTTTTTACCCGAAAGCAGATATTTTCTGTAGCTTTCGCTGTTTTCCTCAACCTGCGGCAGCGTTTCCATGCCCCACCACGATTCGTACATATCGGGCCATTTCATAAATCTGTACCAGTCATAATACGGTGAAGCCTGCGACTGGTAAGCGCCTACATCGCTGTAGGTGCCGTTCTTGTTGAAATATCGGCTGTCGGAGCCGGTATGATTGAACACGCCGTCAAGTATTATGCGTATTCCCGACTTTTCCGCCTCACGGCACAGCTTTTTAAAGGTTTCCTCATCACCGAACATCGGGTCAATTTCCTCGTAGCTGCCCGTGTCGTATTTGTGGTTTGAATACGCGCGGAATATCGGGTTGAGATATATAACGGAAATACCCAGCGCTTTTAAGTACGGCAGCTTTTTGATTATTCCGCCGAGATTGCCGCCGAAAAAGTCATTAGCCTTATATTCTCCGCCGAACTGCTCCGGCTTATAGTAGGGCTGCTCGCCCCAACTGCGCTTTATTATATCCGTTCTGTCTCCGAGAAAGCTGCCGTCCTCATTGCCGTTGAAAAAGCGGTCGGGAAATATCTGATATGCGACCGATTTCTTAAACCAGTCGGGGGTGGTGTATTTTTCATCGTAGACGGTTATCTGGAACGCATTGTCGGGACTGTGCGGATAGACTGCACCTATTCCGCCGAGATTTTGCATATTGTTTCCGTAGTATACCGTTTCATACTGTGTCACAAGCTCAAAATAATACCATATAAGTCCTGCCGTTTCCGGCATTGTTATATCTGCCGAATACACAGAGCTGCCGTTTAAGGTCAGTATATAATGCATATCGTATGCTTTTTCATCTCCGCCGTCCGGGCGGCATATCAGCCGTACCGCCGCCGGTATTCCGGCACCCGAGACGGACAGCCGCATGCGGATTTTCGATTTGCAGGTGACGGCGCCGAATGGGGAACGGTAAAAATCAAGTCTTGAATTATGCTCTATTTCCATTTATTTCTCTCCATATATCCGTATTCTGTCAAAACGCCCGAAACACAGCAGTTTTGGGCGTTTTAATGTTGTTCTGTATTATTTTATGGGTGTAAGATGCCAGATGTTCTTGTTGTATTCTCTTATTGTACGGTCGCTTGAGAAGAAACCGGAATGTGCGGTGTTCATGATTGCTTTTGCCGTCCATTCCTTTCTGTTGCGGTACTCGTTCGAGATTAATTCCTGTGTCTGCATATATGCGTCGAAATCACGTATAACCATATAAGTGTCGGGATAACCGTAATCACCGAACATAAGCGTCTGGTACAAATCCTTGAACAGATGATGATTTTCGGGACAAAGACTTCCGTCAATCAGCATTTCAAGCGAACGTCTCAATACATTGTTTGTCGAGTAAATCGTCTTTACCTCGTCTGTACCCGGATATTTGAGACGAGCATCAACCTCATCTGCTTTAAGACCGAATATATAAATATTATCCGCACCTACCTGTTCGAGCATTTCAACGTTTGCGCCGTCAAGTGTTCCGATTGTTAAGGCACCGTTAAGCATAAACTTCATATTTCCCGTTCCCGAAGCTTCTTTTCCGGCTGTGGAAATCTGCTCGGAAACATCTGCCGCCTTTATAATCTTTTCTGCGATTGATACACCATAGTTTTCTATAAATACTACCTTGATTTTACCTTGTATTCTTTCATCATTGTTTATCATGTCGCCGACAGAGTTTATAAGCTTAATAATAAGCTTTGCTCTTGTATATCCCGGAGCGGCTTTCGCGCCGAAAATGTATGTCTTGGGATAATAATTATATGTCGGGTCGGACAGTATTCTGTTATACTCGGCAAGAATGTGCAGTACATTCATCATCTGACGCTTGTATTCGTGCAGTCTCTTGCACTGAACGTCAAATATAGAATCGGGATCGACCTTTATGCCGTTATGCTCCTTGATATATTCCGCAAGTTCGACCTTGTTGTCGCGCTTGATCTTATTGAATTTTGCCTGGAAATCCTCGTCCTCGGCAAATTTTGCAAGACCTGTGAGCTTATCTGCGTCTTTGAGCCAGCCCTTGCCGATTTTACTGTCGATAAGTTTTGTAAGCTCGGGATTGGAGTCTGCAATCCAGCGGCGGAAAGTAATTCCGTTGGTGATTGCATGGAAACGGTCTTTATCCATGTTATAGTAATCCGCAAATATATCCTTTTCAAGGATTTCGGTATGCAGCTTTGAAACACCGTTTACGGCAAAGCAGCTTGCAAGACACATATTAGCCATGAATATCTGATTATCCGATATAATAGCCATATACTTGTGCTTTGCGCTGTCGCCGGGATAAAATGCTTCAAGCCTCGCCATGAGACGTCTGTTCATTTCCTCGACTATCATGTAAATTCGGGGAAGAGTTCTCTTGAACATGTCAAGCGGCCACTTTTCGAGAGCCTCGCTCATAACCGTGTGGTTTGTGTAGGCAAATACATGTGTTACTATATCCCATGCTTCGTCCCAGCCCAAGCCCTTTTCGTCCATCAAAAGACGCATCATTTCGGGAATTGCCATGGTCGGGTGAGTATCGTTTATGTGGATAACCACCTTATCCGGCAGCTTTGACCAATCCTGTCCGTTTCTCTGTTCGAATTCCTTTAAAATCCACTGTAATGTTGCGGATACAAGGAAATACTGCTGCTGGAGTCTTAACTCTTTACCCTCAGTATGGTTATCCTCGGGATAAAGCACGTTTGAAATTACCTCCGCAAGATGCTGTTCCTCGATTGCACGTGTGTAATCTCCGCTGTTAAAGGCCTTCATGTCAAAGTTGTTTGTGGATTTTGCACTCCACAGTCTTAATTTGTTTATTATCTTTGAATCATATCCGCAAAGCGGTACATCATACGGCATTGCAAGAACATGCTTTGCGTTCTCGTATCTGAATACCATATGTCCGTCCTGCCAGTCGCTTATTACATTGCCGCCGAAGGTTACGGTGACGGATTCCTCCGGACGCGCAATCTCCCATGCGTTGCCGTGTTCGAGCCATGAATCGGGCAATTCCGTCTGATAGCCGTCAACTATCTTCTGTCTGAAAAGTCCGTATTCATATCTTATTGTACAGCCGTATGCCGGCAAATCAAGAGTTGTGAGCGAATCGATAAAGCATGCGGCAAGTCTGCCGAGACCTCCGTTTCCGAGTCCCGCATCGCTTTCAAGCTCCGCTATGTCGGACAGCTTATATCCCAAATCCTCGAGTACATGCTGATATTCGCTTGTTTTCATAAGATTGAGAATATTTGTACACAAAAGTCTGCCCATAAGAAATTCAAATGAAAGGTAATAAAGCTTCTTTGAGCCTTCCTTTTTAACCTCTTTATGTGACTTTGCCCACATTTCCATTATGCGGTCACGTACCGTAAGCGCACATGCGGAATAAACCATACGCGGTGTCGCCTCGTCCATAACCTTTCCGAAATGTCTGCCGACCTTGCCTATGATTTCTTTTTTCAAAGCTTCCTCGGAAGCCGTCAGCTTTCTTTTTGCAGTCTTTTTGCCTGCCGATGCCTGTGCCATGATAAAATCTCCCCTTTAATTTTCTTTCTTTGCGGCGGTCTTTTTTTCGCCCTTTTTCACGGTTTTAACCGTATCGGACTTTTTCTTTGCCGTGCTTTTCTTTGCTGCGGGCTTCTTCTTTGCCGCCGCCTTTTTTGTGCCCCTCACCGGTGCGTCCTGAGCAAAGGGATTTTCCACCTTTACAATCCCCGGCTCCTTTGCGCCCTGCGCTGCTGTCTTCGCCGATTCCTCGGCATCTTTCTTTATATTGCTTTCAAAATCCGATTTTTTCGGAGCTGCTGCCTTTTTTGCGGGTACAGGCTTTTTCTCCGCTTTTTCGGGAATATCGTAAATTCCCGTCAGACTTTGGTACATGCTGATGTATTTATCCGCCGATGCACTCCATGAATAATCCTTTGCCATTGCATTATCCATGATTCTGTTCCATTCGCTGCGTCTGTTGTAGTATATATCCATTGCATACCATATAATATCCATCATTTCATCGGCATTATAGTTTGCGAATGAAAAACCCGTGCCATCGCCGGTGTACTCATTATACGGCATTACGGTGTCCTTTAAGCCGCCTGTTTCGCGTACAATGGGCAAAGTGCCGTATTTCATGCTGATAAGCTGTGACAGTCCGCACGGCTCAAAATATGACGGCATAAGGAATGCATCGCTTGCCGCGTAAATCTTATGCGCCATGTCATTTGAAAAATAAATCTGTGCCGACAGTCTGTCGGGATATTTCCATGCGTAATGTCTGAAAAGATTTTCATACTTTTCCTCGCCCGTACCGAGAACAACTACCTGTGCGCCGCCCTCGCAAAGCGCCTCTATCTTGTATGCGACAAGGTCAAAGCCTTTCTGGTCGGTAAGCCGCGATACTATGCCGATCATGAGCTTGTTTTCGTCAACAGGGAGTCCTAATTCTGCCTGGAGCTTTGTTTTGTTTTCGGCTTTATTTTTATGCACCGTGCGCGGTGTGTAATTTTTATAAATAAGCTTATCTGTCTGCGGATTCCACTCTGTATAGGAAATGCCGTTTACAATTCCCGTAAGGTCGTTTCTGCGTGCCGAAAGCAGCTTATCGAGTCCCTCGCCGTAGGTGGGAGTGGTGATTTCGCCCGTATATGTCTCCGAAACGGTTGAAATGCGGTCGGCATACACAAGTCCGCCTTTCAGTATGTTGGCGTCGCTGTAATATTCAAGCTTGTCGGACGTGAAATAATAATCGCTTATTCCCATTGCGTCCTTTATGCCGCGCATATCCCATCTGCCCTGGAATTTCAGATTGTGTACGGTCATAACCGTTTTTATTCCGCGGTAGAACGGATTATCTCTGAACGTATCGAGAAAAACGGGAATTGCCGCTGTCTGCCAGTCGTTGCAGTTTATAACATCAGGTCTGAAATCCAGTGTCGGCAGCATTGAAAGAGCCGCCTTTGAGAAGAAAATAAACTTCTCGCAGTCGAGATGTATGAAATCATACGGCTTATCTCCGCTGAAATAGAACTCGTTATCAATAAAATAATATATGCAGCCGTTATGCTCAAGCTCAAATACTCCGGCATACTGCTTGCGCCATGCCATATCTATATAAATATGGTCTATATATTTCATTTTGTCCTTATACTGCTTATCTATGCACTTGTAAAGAGGCATAATAACTCTTGCGTCAACTCCCTTTTCGCGCAATACGGCAGGAAGTGAGCCGACTACATCGCCGAGACCTCCCGTTTTGAGAAACGGTGCGGCTTCCGAGCTTGCAAATAAAACCTTCATGTCATGCTCCTTTCAAAACCGCCGGCAGCGGACTGTATTATGGACTGCGCTGTGTCCGTGTCCCGCGGATATTTACAATAAATATATCTTTCCGATTTCTATACTACTCCAAAAATCGCGCTTTGTCAATTTTCCGATGTAAAAATCG
Organism: uncultured Eubacteriales bacterium; assembly: GCA_905199755.1. Lineage (GTDB taxonomy): Bacteria > Bacillota > Clostridia > UBA1381 > UBA1381 > UBA4716. The sequence continues at coordinate 11,523 of CAJKHT010000062.1, forward strand.
TATGTTTTACTATTATATAAAAGAAAAATCGTATTGATATTATATAATTTTTATACCTATTATATGTGTTTTATACCAAAAACGGAAGAACCGACCGTGAATACGGGGTTCTCCCGTTTTTTATATCATATTTTTGTCTCTTTTGCGATTGCAAGCGGATAGCTCGCCTGTCCGATAAGCTTTCTGCCGTGCGTGATATGCACTTCCTTGTCAAACACCACATGGTCAAGCTCAACGCCCTCTTCAATAACGCTGTCCTGCATGATTATTGAATTTCTGACAACGGAGCCTTTTGCTATCTTAACACCTCTTGAAAGCACACTGTTTTCTATAGTACCCTCGATTACACAGCCGTCCGAAATGAAGCAGTTTGAAACAACCGCCTCCGAACCGTAATGCGTAGGACTCTGGTCCTTTGTTTTTGTGTAAATCGGGTTTTCGGGATTAAACAGCTCACGGCGTATGTCGGCATTTAAAAAGTTCATATTGTTTGAATAATACGAATGTATCGAGTCTATCTTGCCGCAGTAGCCTTTGTGTTCGTATGCGAAAATACGCATGCCGCCCATTTTCTTTATTACGGCATCCTTTACAAAATCAACATCGCCGCGCGCACTGCACACATCAACTATGCTTTCCAGAAGCGCCTTTTCCATGATGTATAAATCCATTCCGGCATATGTTGTCTTTGGATAATACGGCTGCACCTCTATGTCCGTTATGTGCTTTTCGTCGTCTATGTCAAAAAGCGTATAGTGCGAAAGCAATGATTCCTCCGCTCCCGTAAAATCCTTATATACTGCGGTTATGTCTGCCTGATTGTTGATATGATAATCAACCGCTGCCGATAAATCCATATTGTATATATTGTTTCCCAGAGAAAGCACAACATATGTCTGCCTGCTGCGGCGGATATATTCCCTTATTCCGGCAAGCATATCTATATTTCCTCTTATCGAGGAGCCGCCCATCTTTTCAACGCTCGGCGGAAGAATGTTGAGCCCGCTGTTCTTTCTGTCCAGATCCCACGGTTTACCCGATTTGATGTGGTCCATAAGCGAAGAATAATTAGATGCCGTTGCAACACCGATATTTGTAATTCCGGCATTTGCCATGTTGGATAAAACAAAATCTATAATTCTGTATCTTCCGGCAATCGGAAGCGCACTGTTTGCTCTTATATCTGTAATAGGGGGTATTTTATCATCGCTTGTCAGTATAATCCCCATTGTATCATTTCTCATTGCCAATCACTCCTTTATGCTTCCACCATACTGTTTCTTGCAATTTCCGAACTGTCCTCTATTTTTGTGCCGCCCTCTATAAGTACAATGCCCTGCGAACAGTACTTTGAAGCATATTTGTTATTTTCATCGTCAATGACGCCTATACGCGAATTCTCGCCGATTACCGCGCCGGAGCCTATAACGGCTTTCTGTACAACGGCGCCCTTGCCTATTTTTACTCCGGGCATTATTACCGAGTCTATGACCTTTGCTCCCTCGCAAACCTCTACACCGCCGAAAATTACAGAATGTTTTATTTCGCCGTCTATAAAGCAGCCCTCGGTGATGGTAGACTCCGAAATTTTTGCGTTCTTGCCGACATAATGTGGCGCAAGTGCGGGATTTCTCGAATAGATTATCCAGCTGCGGTCATTTACCGAGAATTTCGGAGGATTGTCTATTAAATCCATATTCGCCTCCCAAAGACTCTGAACGGTTCCCACGTCTTTCCAATAGCCCTCAAAACGATAGCTCATCATCTTTTCGCCGTTTCCGAGCATTTTCGGAATAATGTTTTTACCGAAATCGTTATCCGAGGCAGGATCGTGTTCATCATCCGTAAGATATTTTTTGAGAGCGTCATAGCTGAATATATATATACCCATCGATGCGAGATTGCTTTTGGGTTCAGCCGGCTTTTCCTCAAATTCCGTTATCGCTCCCGTTTCGGGATCGGTATTCATTATTCCGAAACGGCTTGCCTCCTCCCACGACACCGGCATTACAGCGATTGTTGCCGCCGCACCCGATTCCGTGTGCGCTTTAAGCATTTCGCCGTAATGCATTTTATATATATGGTCTCCCGAAAGTATAAGTACATTTTTCGGGTTAAAGCCTTCAAGAAAACTGAGATTCTGGTATATCGCATTTGCCGTTCCTTTATACCATTCCCCCGCATTGGCGCTCTGGTAGGGAGGGAGTACGTATGCTCCGCCGTGCGATCTGTTTAAATCCCATGGGTTTCCGTTTCCTATATATGTGTTCAGCTCAAGAGGCTGATACTGCGTAAGTACTCCTACCGTGTCAATTCCCGAATGTACACAGTTTGAAAGAGGGAAGTCTATAATTCTGTACTTTCCTCCGAAAGGTACGGCAGGCTTTGCCACTTTTTTTGTCAGCGCACCGAGCCTTGAACCCTGCCCTCCGGCAAGTATCATTGCCACGCAGTCCTTTGATATCATAGTTACCATCTCCTATATTTTTTGTAAAATGCAGGCTGTTTATGCCTTTTTGCCGCGGCTTTTAAGCTTATCTGCGGCTGTCTCCGTTTTCTTTAAAAGCATAACGGAGGAAGCGTCAATATAAACGCTTATTGTATACGGCATATCCGAAAATTTTTCGTTTACCGTTTTATATTTCTTTCTGCCTATACGGCGCGTACCGCCGTATTTTGATGAGTTTGAATGAAGCACAACCTCATATTCGCCCGCCTCCGGCACGCCTATTTTATATACCGGACGGTCTACGGGCGTGAAATTAGCCACCGCAACCACGTTGTCGGCAACATTCTTTCCGCGCCTGATATACGACAGAACGGAATTTTCGCTGTCGCTGTCATTGATCCAGCGGAATCCGTCCCATCCCTGTTCAAGCTCCCACAGGGCTTTATTTTCCACATAAAAATGGTTCAAATCACGAACGTAGCGCATAAGCTTTTTATGATGGTCAATGTCCAGCAGATTCCATTCGAGACGGTCATCATACCGCCATTCGAGGAACTGTCCGAATTCGCCGCCCATAAACATGAGCTTTTTTCCGGGCATGGTCATGAAATATCCGAGAAGCGTTTTATAAGCATCAAACTTTTCCTCGTATGTGCCGAACATTTTGTCTATAAGCGAGTGCTTGCCGTGAACCACCTCATCATGTGAAAGCGGAAGTATAAAGTTTTCGCTGTATGCATACATCATCATAAATGTAAGCAGCGAATGGTTGTCCTTGCGGAAATACGGGTCCATGCTCATATATCGCAGGGTGTCGTTCATCCAGCCCATGTTCCACTTGTAATTAAAGCCCAGACCTCCGTCCTCCGGCGGTGCGGTAACAAGCGGCCATGCCGTGCTTTCCTCCGCTATCATTAAAAATCCGGGAAATTTTGTTCCCATGATTTTATTAAGCTTTTTTAAAAACTCAACCGCTTCGAGATTGCCGTTTCCGCCGTATTCGTTGGGAATCCACTCTCCGTCATTGCGCGAATAGTCGCGGTAAAGCATTGATGAAACGGCATCCACTCTTAAACCGTCTATATGATACTCTGATGCCCAAAAGTATGCGGAGGACAAAAGAAACGATATTACCTCCGATTTGGAGTAATCAAATACCATTGTTCCCCAATCCTTATGCTCGCCCATTCTCGGATCGGCATATTCATATACGGGCGTTCCGTCAAAGTACCGCAAACCGTGAGCGTCACGCGGAAAATGTGCCGGTACCCAGTCCATGATTACCGAAATTCCCTCTCTGTGGCACTTATCCACAAAGTACTTAAATTCCTCGGGAGTGCCGTAGCGAGAGGTTACGGCAAAATATCCCGTCACCTGATACCCCCATGAGCCGTCAAACGGATATTCCGTAAGCGGCATAAGCTCAATATGCGTATATCCCATGTCCTTTACGTAAGGTATAAGCGTATCAGCCATTTCGCGGTAGGTGTAAAAGCTTCCGTCATCATGCGTTTTCCATGAACCGAAATGCACCTCGTAAATATTTACCGGATTTTCAAGACTGCTGTTTTTTGCGCGCTTGTTAAGCCACCTTTTATCGCCCCAGCCGTAAGGTATAAGCTTCTTTATTACCGATGCCGTGCCGGGCCGAAGCTCTGCCATGAAAGCATACGGGTCGGCTTTATGATATATTGTGCCGTCCTGTGCCTCAACAGCATATTTGTAAAGCATGCCTTCCTTTAAATCGGTAAAAAATCCGTACCATATTCCGGTGTTGCCGATTTTTGACAGCTCACGTCCGCCGTCCCAGCCGCAGAATTCTCCCGTAAGACGCACCGCCGCTGCGTTTGGCGCCCATACCGCAAAACGCCAGCCGCGCTTTCCGTCAAAGGTCACATTATGTGCACCGAACAGCTCATAAGCTTCAAAGTTGTCGCCCGAATTAAAGAGATATGTCTGAAATTCGCTTATTCCCGCACGGGTTTTCTCTTGTGTCATGCATTTTCTCCTCTCCTGATGTGTGCTGCAAGTAACAATGTATATTACAGAAAGTTTTTTTCGGAAACGTTCGTTATTTTTGCATAAAATTACTGCTTATATTATACCATATTTTTTTTTGTGGGTAAAGTCTAAATAATATATAAAATAACAGTATTCTTTTTAGCACATTAACCAATATACATTTTTACCCAATATATTATATATTACTATTATCCTTAAAATATTCCTTTTACTGTATAAATATTAAAATTTTCTTTCAGAATAGTTTACATAT
>CAJKHT010000063.1 GCA_905199755.1 uncultured Eubacteriales bacterium
AAGGGGAATTAACTTGAAAGATACAACAAAAAAAGTGGTTATATTAAATAATCTGTCGTCGCCGTATATATGCGAGGCAATAATTGTTCTGAAAAAATACAATCCTCAGCTTGAAAGCAAGGTTATAGCCGAGGCTGAAAAAATAGTCGGTGACTATATGGAAAAAATGAATAAAAACGGACAGACTCCCCAAAAGTCTGTCCGCGGTAAAGGTTTTCTTGTTATGTGCCTGGCTGCCGCCATAGCCGCAGTATGTATACTGTCATATAAGCTTATTGCGGGATAAAATCAGCCGGAAAATGCATTATCCATGTAGTTAATGCAATTCTGATATTTTTCCGCAGATACGGAGCCGTCGGAATACTGGAAATCATAATAAATCATTTTTCCGTCCGCGATAATGCATTTTCTGTGATAAAGCATACCGTCTTTTTTGACCGTAAGTCCGTACCAGCCGCTGCCTGCAAGAGATTCCTCCGTTTTTCCGCCGAGCGAGGAGGCATATTCTTTCATAAGCTCCGCCGCGGATTTGCTGTCGGAGGCATTTTCCGTGGTGATGGTTATTGTTGCACCGCCTACGGTGTCCATGGCATTCAATATTACATTGCCGCTTGTGTCTCTTTTTGAAAAGCCGCTCGGGTAAGGGCAGGTCAGCTTATCGGATATTGTAAATATCCGATAGCCGTCATCATTTACGGGATCGGTGTTTTCAGGCTCGGGCGCTACTGTCGGAAGTGCGGACATGGTGGGCAGGGGCGTCTGAGAACCCTGTGCCGGCTGTATGGTTGCCGAGGCTTTGTTAAGCTCAACCGATTCGTCCTGCGTTTTCCATGCCGCGTTGCGGCTTTCCGAGCTGAACACTATGTATGAAACAATGGCGCTCACCAGTATAATTAAAAATATTCCTATGCCGTATATCAGCTTGTGATTTAATTTTCTTGATTTTCTTCTGTTTTGTCTGTCTTTTTTCTTTGCCGCCTTTTCCGCTTCCGCTTCTGCGAGCTTCTTTCTGCGGTTAAGGCGTTCTTCCTTTAATGATTCTATTTCCCTGCGCTTGGCAGCACGTTCATTATTATTGCTCTGTCTGACAGACTGACCGCATCGGTCACAAAACCGCATGCCGTCTTTAAGTTCTCTGCCGCAATTTTTGCAATACATGCGCGGTAACTCCTCTACATTATTTATTAATCCATGATATTATACTATAAATATGCCGTCAATGCAATAGTTATTTTTAAAAAATTACATTTATGTTACAGCATTGACGCATTACTTTACTTTTCTGCGCCTGAGCATTGCGCCGTCGCCGACGGGTGCGTCAAGCGGCATAAATACCGTTTGTGCCGCATGCGGTGCGGATTCTATCGGATTGCTGTCGGCATCTGTCATATCGTGTACCGTCATTGTATAAAACGGTTTCATAGGCTGCATCACCTCAATTTCTTCCCCGAGACTGAATTTGTTGCGCTGAGAGATTTTTGCAATACCTGTTTTTTCATCATAGCTTTCAACTATTCCTATTAGGTCATAATCGCGTATATATGAGCTGTCGGTATATACCTGTGCGTCCGCACCCGGCTTTTTGAAATAAAATCCCGTAGTGTACGGGCGGTGGCTTACCTTGCACAGCTCGTCAAACTCCGCTTCGTTAAAGGTATAGTTATCGGGATCGGCAAAATATCTGTCTATTTCGCGTCTGTACGCGCCGATAATGGTTGCGGTGTAATATGAGGTTTTAACGCGTCCCTCTATTTTAAAGCTGGATATTCCGCTGTTTACAAGCTCGGGAATGTGCTTTATTGTACACAAATCCTTGGAATTAAATATAAATGTTCCGCGTTCGTTTTCAAAAACGTCCATATACTCTCCGGGACGTTTTTCCTCAACCAGAGAATAATTCCATCGGCAGGGGTGCGAGCATGCACCCTGATTTGAATCGCGGTTTGTGAGGTAATTGGAAAGAAGGCATCTTCCCGAATACGAGATGCACATTGCCCCGTGCACAAAAGCCTCGATTTCCATATCGGACGGGATTTTTTCGCGTATTTCGCATATTTCGTCAAATGACATTTCCCTTGCCAGCACAACGCGTTTTGCTCCGAGCTTATACCACATAAGCGCCGAACGCCAGTTTACGTTATTCGCCTGTGTGCTTACGTGAACGGGAATTTCGGGCGCAAGAGTGTGTATAATGTCGAACATGCCGAGGTCGCTTATAAGCGCGGCATCAAACCCCAGAGGACGTATTTTTTTTACAAAAGCTTCAAATTCGTCTATATCCTTGTTATGCGGAATGATATTGGCTGTAAGATATACTTTTTTTCCTCTGTCATGCGCGTATTTTATTCCCTCCGCCATATCATCATACGAAAAATTTTCTGCGGCAACACGCAGGCTGTAGGCTTCACCGCCTATATACACGGCATCGGCGCCGTACATTATTGCTGTTTTTAATTTTTCAAGGCTGCCGCCGGGGGCGAGCAGTTCGGGCTTTTCCATAATGTTAATCCTTTCAAAAATAAATTTATTCCTCAAAGTCGGATACGGTTTTCACGCTGACCGTCACACCGTCACCCAGCGGCAGCAGTACGGATTCAAGCTGAGGATGCTTCATAAGCGTATCAATATACGCTCTTAAACGCGTTACAATCGTTATTTTTCTGCGTATCACATGCTCATCATCGGCAGTCATTCCCTTGTAGAGGACATTGTCCGAAACCAGTATTCCGCCTTTCTTTAACAGACGCACACTGTCATCAAGCATGTAAATGTAATGCGCTTTCGGACCGTCGAGAAAAATCATGTCAAATGCTTCATCATCGTCTATATACGGCAGATAATCCTTTGCATCGGCTTCTATAACCGTAATCCGCTCCGATAACCCGGCACGCTTTATGTTTTCCCTTGCTTTTAAAACCATATCGGTATCATATTCTATTGTTGTGATTTTTGATGTCTGCGGCAGTGCCTTTGCCATAAGTATTGCCGAATATCCTATTGCACAGCCTACTTCAAGCACATGCCGCGGCTGTTTCACGGCACAAAGCAGCCGCAGCAGCTGTGCCGATTCCGGCTCGATAATAGGTACCGCATTTTCGGCGGCATATTCTTCAAGCTCATGCAGAAAACCGTCATTGTGCCGTGCCGTTTTTCTGAGATATTCCGTTATATACGGAGGTACTATTGCGTCCTTATCATATTCTATCATTTTTTGTCATTATTCGGCGGCGCGTTTCATTGCCGCTTCATGCTCCTCGTATGTTTTTGAAAAAATGTGTTCGCCGTTTGCCCCGAGTACGAAATAATATGCGTCGGTTTTTTCGGGGTATAATGCCGCCTCGATGCATGCCGCCTCCGGGTTGCATATCGGGCCTATGGGGAGTCCTCCGTGCAGATAGGTGTTATACGGGGATTCGGTCTGCGTGTCGGCTACGGAAAGCACCGGCTTTGCGGTCCCCAGTGTATACTGTACCGTTGCACAGGATTGCAGCTTCATGTCCGAGTTCAGGCGGTTGTAGAATACGCCTGCCACCTTGGCACGCTCGGCTGCACTGTCTGTTTCTTTTTCTATTATCGATGCCATTGTAATGATTTCATCGGTGGTATATCCCATCTGCTTTGCACGGTCATAGTATTCGTCCTTAAACTGTGCGTCAAATTCGGCAAGCATCATGTTTATTATATCATGCTCGCTCATGCCTTTGGTTATGTAGTAGGTTGAGGGGAACAGGTATCCTTCAAGCGTGTTCTGACGCTCGGGCAGATTTTTTAAGAATTTGTAGTCGTAATCATCGGGATTGAGAACTTTGTCAAACTTATCGGTGTCGATAAGTCCGGCATCGGAAAGTCTTTCCCGTATCTGCTTCACCGTAAAGCCCTCAGGGATTGTTATTTTAACCGAGTCACGGTCATTTTCAGACATCAGCTTAAGTATATCATCATAGCTCATGCCGTTTTTTATGATTGCCTCACCGGGCGTAAATTTTCCGTCATAGCCGCCGAATCTTGATTTAAGCTTGAAAACCGTAGGGTATTTTATTATCCCTGAATTTTTAAGCTTTGCCGCAACCGCAGATGCGCCGTCGCCCTCCGCAACCGTTACGGAGGTATCGGCCGAAAGCTTTACCGAGTTTACTTCGCTTAAAATTATTCCCGACATTGCCGCACCTGTTATCAGTACAGCAATAATTATAATTGCAAATATTTTTCCGAATACGTGTCTTTTACGCTTTTCTTTTGATGCCATATTATCATTCCTTTCACCGGCACACAAATGCATGGTGTACTGTGTTTTCTGATATATTATACATTATAATTGCGCAAATGTCAATTTCTGCGCCGTAAGTGTATCGGATAATGGGTATTTTTTATAAAATATACGTAATATTACGCTGTTTTACTTGAAATTTTATCAAAAAAATGTTATAATAGTAAGGAGAATTTATTATTTGCCGGGGGAATATCAATGCCAGAAAAAATTTGGAATTACCGTCACAGGGAGCTTAAGCCGGAAAATGTACGGCGCATAAGCAAAAATCTGAATATTCCGCCGGTAATAACAGCAATACTTTTAAACAGAAATGTAAGCGAAACGGATATTCCGGCATTTATGGCAAAATCCATGAAAAGCGTCCGTAATCCCATGCTTATGAAGGATATGGATAAGGCTGTCAAAAGAATAAAGACGGCGCTTGATAGGCATGAAAAAATAGTTGTTTACGGTGACTATGATGTTGACGGAATTACCTCCACCACGCTTATGTATGATTTTCTGGCATCGTTGGGCGCAGATGTGGACTTTTATATTCCGAACCGTGAGAATGAGGGCTACGGTATGAATATAAAAGCGGTAAACCGATTGATTAAGCAGGGCGTAAAGCTGCTTATAACGGTTGACTGCGGCATAACGGCGCTGGGTGAGGTGTCTTTTGCAAAGCTGCTCGGAATGGACGTTATCGTAACGGATCATCATACCTGTACGGAGCGTCTGCCGGAGGATGCCTGTGCGGTTCTTAACCCCAAGCGCCCGGACTGTGACTATCCGTTTGACGGACTTGCCGGAGTGGGTGTGGCATTTAAGCTGGTTCTGGCACTTGCCATGCTGTTTAAAATGAACACAACACAATGCTTTAACAAATATATAGATATAGTTGCACTGGGTACAATAGCGGATATAGTGCCGCTGCTCGATGAAAACAGAATTATGACCGCAAAGGGAGTGGCGGCGATAGCGTCGTCATCGCACCCGGGAATACGTGCTTTGATAAAAGTATCGGAGGCAGATAAAAGACCGTTCAATGCAACTTCTGTTGCATTCACGCTCGCACCGCGGCTCAATGCTGCGGGACGGCTGGGCAGTGCCGATGCCGGGGTAAAGCTTTTATTGGAAAAGGATTATGCCGCGGCGGAAAAAATGGCGCAGCAGCTTGAAGAGGAAAACCGCCGCCGCAGAAGCGAGGAGCAGATTATATATGCACAGGCTCTTGAAATGCTTGAGGCGGATTCGGAGCTTGAAAAAAAGAAGGTTATCGTTCTTGCGAAAAACGGCTGGCATAAGGGAGTTATCGGCATTGCGGCGGCACGGATATGCGAACGGTTTTATAAGCCGTGTATTCTGCTTTCGATTGATGAAAAGGGTGTGGGCAAAGGCTCGGGACGTTCCGTTCAGGCATTTAATCTGTTTAACGCACTTGCGCATTGCGAGGATTTGCTTACCGCTTTCGGAGGACACTCGGCGGCTGCCGGGCTTACAATTGATGAAAAATCAATAGAAGAATTTACGAAAAAAATAAACGCATATGCCGACAACGTTCTGACTGCCGCGGATATGATACCTAAGCTTGATATAGATTATCCCGTTACCGAAAAGGACATTTCCGTGGAAGCCGCAAAGCTTCTGGAGGGACTTGAGCCGTTCGGTGCAGGCAACGAAAAGCCTGTTTTTGCACTGGAAAATGCAAGGGTGTACGCTGCCGATACCATGGGTGCCGACGGCAGACATCTCCGGCTCAGAATTTTAACGGGTGACAAAATCATAAACTGTGCCGGCTTTTCCATGGGAGAGCTTGCAAAAGAGCTTAATGCCGGTGATAATGTAAGCATTGCATTTAATATGGATATTAACCGTTTCCGCGGTGCGGAAAACGTACAGCTTATAATTAAGGATATAAAGAAAGGAGGACGCGCCGATGGCTGAAGAAAACAAAACCATACTTTCGCCGGAAAAAATCAAGGAGCACAGCAGTACGGATACCGATGTGCTTGTCGATGAAATTATCAGCCGTGTAAAACAGTACAGTCCGTCGGCGAATACCGATATAATATATGTCGCATACCTCCTTGCGAAAAATGCTCATAAAAACCAATTCAGAAAAAGCGGAGATCCGTATATAGAGCATCCAGTCCAGGTGGCATATATAGCGTCGCAGATTAAGCTTGATGCGGTGACAATCTGTGCTTGTCTGCTGCATGATGTGATTGAAGATACGCCGTACACCTATGAGGATATACAGACAATCTTCGGCAGCAATGTGGCGGAGCTTGTGGACGGAGTTACAAAGCTTGCTAAAATTAAGTATAATACGCGCGAGGAACAGCAGGTTGAAAACCTGCGTAAAATGTTTTTCGCCATGTCAAAGGATATACGTGTTATAGTCATAAAGCTTCTTGACAGACTTCATAACATGCGTACCTTAAATTTCATGCCGCGCAACAAACAGCTTATAATATCAAAGGAAACGCTTGATGTATATGCACCCTTGGCTCACCGTCTCGGTATGTCTAAAATCAAGATTGAGCTTGAGGATTTGTCGCTGAAATATCTCGATCCCATTGCATACGAGGAAATAAGAACAAGCATTAATCAGAAAAAAAGCGAGCGCGAGCAGTTTATAACCGAGATAATGTCCATTCTTGCCGGGAAACTGAAAACCCTCGGCATCAAAGGACAGGTCACGGGGCGCGCAAAGCACTTTTACAGCATTTTCAGAAAAATGTATACGCAAAACAAAACCATGGAGGAGCTTTATGATTTGTTTGCCGTAAGAGTTATTGTGGATACGGTGGCAGACTGTTATGCGGTTCTGGGAATGGTACATGATTTGTATACTCCCGTACCGATGCGGTTTAAGGACTATATTGCGATGCCTAAGCCGAATATGTATCAGTCGCTTCATACCACGGTGATAGGCCCCAACGGCACACCGTTTGAAATTCAGATACGTACATGGGATATGCACCGAGTTGCCGAGGAGGGTATCGCGGCGCATTGGAAGTACAAGGAGGGTACAAGCGGTTCAAGCGCGATGGACAGCACATTAAGCTGGGTTCGCCAGCTGCTTGATACACAGACGGAAATAATAGATACCGATGAGTTTTTCAATACTCTGAAATTTGATTTGTTTGCCGATGAGGTTTTTGTGTTTACTCCACAGGGCAAGGTTATATCTCTGCCGGCTAAAAGCACGGTTATCGACTTTGCATTTGCAATACATTCGCAGGTAGGCTATAAAATGAGCGGAGCAAAGGTAAACGGAAAAATCGTTCCGAACAGCTATATTCTGCAAAACGGCGAAATAGTGGAAATCCTTACGGCGAATACGCGCGGACCAAGCCGTGACTGGCTCAAAATATGCCGCACATCGTCGGCAAAAAATAAAATAAACCAGTGGTTTAAGCGCGAACGCCGCGATGAAAACATAGAACACGGCAAGGAGCTTATAGAACACGAATTAAGACGCGTGGGAAACACGCACGCTCAGCTGTTTAAGCCGGAATGGCTGGAGGTTATAATAAAACGCTATGGCTTTGCCACACTTGACGATTTGTATGCAAGTGTCGGCTACGGCGGACTTACGGCGCAAAAGGTTGTCATACGTCTGCGTGAGAACTGGCTTGCACAGCAAAAGGAAATAAAGGAAAAGAAACGTCTGGAGGATATAGCGTCGGGCAAGACAGAGCCTCCCGAGCCTGTGCCTAAGAAAACGCAGTCATCGGGAAAGGGCATTATTGTAAAGGGAATAGATAACTGCCTTGTGCGTCTGGCGCATTGCTGCAATCCCGTATCGGGTGACGATATTGTGGGATTTATAACAAAAGGCCGCGGAGTGAGCGTGCATCGCCGCGACTGCCCGAATATGAATCCCGATATATTGTCGGACGAGGATAAAAACAGATTCATTCCCGTTGAATGGGATGATGAGCGCAGTACCTCATACACAGCCAATCTGCAGGTCGAGTCGCCTAACCGCTCCGGCATACTTCTGGAAATTACAAATATTCTGTCGGGACTTAATATTCCGTTTTTGTCGGTCAATGCTTTTGTGAACAAAAAGGGTATAGCGGTTATACAGATGGGCATTGAAATCAGAAACACGGCAGACCTTGCATTGGTGGTAAAAAAGATAAAACAAATACGCGGAGTCACCTCGGTAACGAGAACTTCCAATTGATTTACGGAGACTGTAATGGAAAATATTAAAACAGGTATAAAAACAGAATATATAAAGCTTGACCAGCTTTTGAAATTCAGCCAAATAGCCGAATCGGGCAGCGACGCAAAGGATATGATTCTGGAGGGTATTGTTTCGGTAAACGGCGAGAAATGTGAAATGCGCGGAAAGAAAATCCGCAGCGGAGATAAGGTAACGGTTGAATTTGAGGACGAAACCGTGGTAATAGACGTAGAAAACGAATAAAATGTACATTTCTTCGATTAAGCTGAATAATTTCAGAAATTATGAAAATGAGACTATTGAACTGTCACCGCTGACAAACGTTATATACGGTGATAATGCACAGGGGAAAACCAATATTCTCGAGGCGGTGTATCTGTTTGCGCAGGGCAGGAGCCACAGGGCAAAATCAGACCGTGAGCTTATACGTTTCGGCTGCGACTTTGCAAACGTTTCGCTGAATTTCCATGACAGGAACCGTGATTATACGGCTTCACTGCGGCTCATAAAGGACGGAAAGAAAAGCATAAAAATCAACCATATTCAGATAACGCGGCTTTCAATGCTTATGAGCTATCTTAATGCGGTTATGTTTTCGCCGGAGGATTTGGAGCTTGTAAAGGGCGCTCCGTCGGTGCGCAGGCACTTTATAGACAGTGCCGTGAGCCAGCTCTATCCGGGGTATCTTGCCGGACTTATTGAATACAACAAGGCTTTAATGCAGAAAAACAGCCTTTTGAAATCAATCAGAGCCGGAAATAAGAAAGCGGTCAATATGCTTGATATATGGGACGGTCAGCTTGCCGCGGCAGGGGCAAAAATCATGAATTCGCGCATAAAATCCATTGAGCTTTTAAACGGCTTTGCCTCGGACATACAAAATGAAATATCGGGCGAGAAGCTGCTTCTGGAATATAATCCCAGTGTAAAAATTAAGGATATTACCGAAAACGCTTTTATGGAATATCTTTCGGAAAGACGTACACGTGAGCTTGAAACGGCAGCGGCACAATACGGAATACAGCGTGATGACATTTCAATTTATATAAACGGACGCGAAGCACGGGTTTTCGGCTCACAGGGACAGCAGCGCACCGCGGCTTTAAGCATGAAAATCGCACAGGCGGATTATATTGAAAGCGTAAAGGGCGAATATCCCGTTCTTCTGCTTGACGATATATTGAGTGAGCTTGACATAAATCGTAGACGCTATCTGTCGGAAAAGATAAAAAACAAGCAGGTGCTTATCACAAGCACGGATACGGATATATCCGAATCCTCGGACGAAACACGGCTGTTTCATGTAAAAAACGGAAAAATTATATATTAAGGAGTTAAGAAAATGTATCTTCATGCAGGCAGCAATTATGTTGTCAATACAAAGGAAATCATCGGCATTTTTGATATGGACAATACAACCGTGTCGCGTCTGGGACGTAACTTTCTGTCCCGCGCCCAGCAAAACAATGAGGTTATTAATGCTACGGAGGGCTTGCCTCTGTCATATATAGTATCAAACCGCAAAGGAGAATCGAAAATATATATTTCATCATTTTCTCCGCGCGTGTTATCAAAACGAACAAAAACGTCAAAAATCATTCTGTAAGGAGTTATTATAAATGAGTGAATTAGAAAAAATCGAAACAAAATATGACGAAAATCAAATTCAGGTTCTTGAGGGACTTGAGGCGGTAAGAAAACGTCCGGGTATGTATATCGGTTCAACGTCCGCCCCCGGCCTGCATCACCTTGTGTATGAGATTGTGGATAACTCGATTGATGAGGCGCTTGCCGGATATTGTACCGAAATACGCGTCGACATCAATCCCGATAATTCGTGTACCGTTACGGATAACGGACGAGGAATACCCGTCGGAATACATCCGCAGCAGGGTATACCTACCGTTGAGGTTGTTCTCACAATACTCCATGCCGGCGGAAAATTCGGCGGCGGCGGATATAAAGTTTCGGGCGGTCTGCACGGTGTCGGTTCGTCGGTTGTTAACGCTCTTTCGGAGCGCCTTGAAGTAGAGGTTTCCGACGGTGAGCATGTTTATTATCAGAGATATGAGCGCGGCAAGCCGATGTGTAAGCTAAAAATTATAGGCGATACGGATAAGACAGGTACAAAAATCACGTTCCTGCCCGATCCCGAGATTTTTGAAGTGACCGAGTTTGACTATGATACATTATTAAAGCGTTTAAGAGAACAGGCATTTCTGAATAAGGGTGTCAGAATTATATTTACCGACAAGCGTGAGGAGGAACCCGTTGAAAAGGTACTCCATGCCGAGGGCGGTATAAAGGAATTTGTCACCTATCTTAACAGAAGCAAGGAACCGATACATGATGATATAATATACTTTGAAGCATCAAGAAAGGATATGCTGGTTGAGGTGGCAATGCAGTATACCACATCATATTCGGAAACGCTTCTGAGCTTTGCCAACAACATTCATACAATGGACGGCGGTACTCATGAAACAGGCTTTAAATCGGGACTTACAAGAGTCCTGAACGATTACGGCAGAAAATATAATATTCTCAAAGAAAAGGACCCCAATCTTTCGGGTGAGGATACGCGTGAGGGACTGACTGCAATTATTTCCGTAAAGGTTATGGAGGCGCAGTTTGAAGGTCAGACAAAAACCAAGCTCGGAAACAGTGAAGCAAGAACGCTTGTTGAAAGTGCATTGTCGGACAAGCTGAGTGCATTTCTCGAGGAAAATCCTAAGGTTGCACGGACGATACTTGAAAAAACGCTCACCGCATCACGTGCAAGAGAGGCGGCGAAGCGTGCGAGAGAAGCAACAAGAAAGAACAGCAGTGCATCAAATTCGGCTGTTCTGGGCAAGCTGGCACGCTGTACGGACGAGGGCGCCGATTATGCGGAGCTGTTTATTGTCGAGGGAGACAGTGCGGGCGGCAGCGCAAAGCAGGGACGTAACAGACGCTATCAGGCTGTACTTCCGCTTTGGGGTAAAATGCTTAACGTTGAAAAGTCGCGTATAGATAAGGTTTATTCAAATGAAAAGCTGCTGCCTATTATTCAGGCTTTGGGTGCCGGTATAGGCGATGAATTCGATCCGGCAAATCTTAAATACGGAAAAATTATCATAATGGCAGATGCCGATGTCGACGGCTCGCATATCAGAACGCTGCTGCTTACATTTTTCTTCCGTTATATGCGTCCGCTTATCGATAACGGAAATGTGTATATTGCACAGCCGCCGCTGTTTAAGGTGTTTAAGGGAAAGAATAAAAATCTTGAGGAAAGATTTGCTTTTGATGAAATCGAGCGTGACCGCCTGATTGCCGAAATGGGAAACGGCGCCAAGGTGCAGCGCTATAAAGGTTTGGGAGAAATGGATCCGCCGGAGCTTAAGGAAACCACAATGGATCCCGAAAAACGTACATTGCTGCGTGTGGAGCTTGCAGATGCCATTGCAGCCGACGAAACCTTCAGTATTCTTATGGGTGAAAAGGTTGAACCACGCCGTGACTTTATTGAAGCAAATGCGAAATATGTTTCAAATCTTGATATATAAATTGGTTTAAAAAATAACG
Organism: uncultured Eubacteriales bacterium; assembly: GCA_905199755.1. Taxonomy (GTDB): domain Bacteria; phylum Bacillota; class Clostridia; order UBA1381; family UBA1381; genus UBA4716. Next base: position 12,021 of record CAJKHT010000063.1, read on the forward strand.
GTATATCATATAATAATGGTATACCGTTATTTTTATTCGAGGTGATTGGCTGTGGCAAAACGCATTTTTGAGTCAGGTATATTGTTTGCGCTCGGCGGAATATTCTATCTTCTGATTGAGCTTTTATGGCGCGGATATTCGCATTGGACAATGTTTTTTCTGGGAGGAACGTGTTTTCTGCTTTTGGGGCTTATAAATGAGTTTTACGATTTCTCGATTCCGCTTGTGCTGCAGATGTTTTTCGGAGCGGTCATTATTACCGCGCTGGAATTTATTGCGGGATATATATTAAATATCCGTATGGGACTGGAGGTGTGGGACTATTCCGCACTGCCGCTTAATATTCTCGGTCAGATAAGCCTGCCGTATATGATTTTATGGTTTTTCCTTTCCGCAGCATGCATTATAACGGACGATTGGCTGCGGTATGCGTTATTTGATGAGGAAAGACCGCACTATAAAATAGTATAAAAAAATGAAGCTGCAAAAATAACTTTTGCAGCTTCATTTTTTATTACATCAGTTTTTTTAGGCGTTCATTAACAGCCTGTAAAAATTCCTCCGTATTAACCTTGGTTTTTTCGGGCAGCTTTGACAGAGCATATAAGTCACCTGTCATAACGCCGTCCTCTATTGTCTGAATAGTAGCTTTTTCGAGGTTGTCCGCAAATTTCATAAGGTCGTCCAAGCCGTCAAGCTCACCTCTCTTGCGGAGTGCGCCGGTCCATGCGAAAAGCGTTGCAACGGAGTTTGTAGAGGTTTCTTCGCCTTTGAGATATTTGTAGTAATGACGCTGTACCGTTCCGTGTGCAGCTTCATATTCATATACACCGTCAGGGGAAACAAGTACAGATGTCATCATTGCGAGCGAGCCGTATGCGGTAGCAACCATATCGCTCATAACGTCACCGTCATAGTTTTTGCATGCCCAGATATATCCGCCCTCGGAGCGTATAACGCGTGCAACCGCATCATCGATTAATGTATAGAAATATTCAATACCTGCCGCATCAAACTTTTCCTTATATTCCTTATCGAAAATTTCCTGGAAAATGTCCTTGAAACGATGATCGTATTTCTTTGAAATGGTGTCTTTTGTGGCAAACCATATATCTTTTTTCATATCCAAAGCATAGTTAAAGCATGCTCTTGCAAAGCTTTCGATACTGTCATCGCGGTTATGCACACCCTGAATTATGCCGTCGCCCTTGAATTCGTGAATAGTCTCTCTTGTAACATTTCCGTCTTTATCGGTGCATACAAGCTCCGCTTTAGCGCCTGCCGGCACACGCATCTCAACATTTTTGTATATATCACCGTAAGCATGTCTTGCTATTGTTATCGGTTTTGTCCATGTGGGAATGTAAGGTGTAATTCCTTTTACGAGAATAGGAGTTCTGAATACCGTTCCGTCAAGAATTGCACGTATTGTACCGTTGGGAGATTTCCACATTTCCTTGAGGTCGTATTCAGGCATTCTTGCCGCATTCGGAGTAATCGTTGCACACTTTACCGCAACACCGTATTTCTTTGTTGCTTCGGCACTGTCAAAGGTTACCTTGTCATCGGTTTCGTTTCTGTGAACGAGTCCCAAATCGTAATATTCGGTTTTAAGGTCTATATATGGTGTTAAGAGTATATCCTTTATCATCTTCCAGATAACTCTTGTCATTTCGTCTCCGTCCATTTCGACAAGCGGCGTTTTCATCTGAATTTTCATTTTGTTTTCCTCCTGTAATTAAAATGAGGGCATTTATGCCCCCCTTGCTGTTTATATCTTACCATAATGTGATTTATTTGTCAATCAAAATTTCGCTTTTATTCATACTTTTGCTATCTGCGCATATAAATAAAACATAATTTAGTACAGGCAAATGACCTTGTCCGATTAAAAGGAGGAAAAAGCAAGTGGAAAAATACAATATTTACAGCGATATAGCTGAACGCAATCAAGGCGATGTCTACATAGGCGTTGTCGGACCGGTGCGTACCGGTAAATCGACCTTCATCAAGAAATTCATGGATATGCTCGTTATTCCCAACATTGAAAATTCGTATCAGGCAGAGCGCGCAAGGGACGAACTCCCCCAGTCTGCGGCAGGACGCACAATAATGACAACCGAGCCGAAATTTATTCCGAACGAGGCTGTGGAAATATCTCTCGGTGACAATGCGCATATGCGTGTGCGCATGATTGACTGCGTGGGATATATCGTTGACAGCTCTTTGGGATATTCGGAGGACGGCGGTCCGAGAATGGTTCAGACACCGTGGTTTGATTATCCGATTGCATTTAATGAGGCGGCGGAAATCGGGACGAAAAAGGTTATAACCGAACATTCCACAATAGGACTTGTAGTTACCACCGACGGTTCAATTACGGAAATTGACAGAGCGGACTATGTTGATGCGGAAAACAGAGTTATAAATGAGTTAAAGGCTATAGATAAACCGTTTATAATCATTCTTAATTCCACAAATCCGGCCGCCGAGAGCACGCAGCAGCTTAAGGAAGAATTATCCCAAAAGCATGATGTCCCCGTTGTTGCTGTCAGCTGTGAGGATTTAACCGCCGAGGATATACACAGTATAATTGAAACGGTGCTTTTTGAATTTCCGCTTCGTGAGATTAATATAGATATACCCTCATGGGTAGAGGCTCTGCCCGAGGAGCATGAGCTGAAAAGGGATATTTATACTGCCGTGATTGATAAAATAAGCAATGTTTCAAAAATCAGAGACACGCGGCTGTTATGCACCGATTTGGGCAATTATGACTTTATTGATAATTCTGCCATTGAGGGAATGGATTTGGGTGACGGAACTGTAAAAATGCAGCTTACATTGCCGCGTTCGCTGTTCTATAAAGTACTTGGCGAGCAATCGGGATTTGAAATAGACGGGGAAGAAGCGCTAATAACTCTGATGGAAGACTTGGGAAAGATGAAAAAGGAATATGACAAAATCTCGTATGCACTCCATGAGGTCAGGGAAACGGGCTACGGAATTGTATCTCCGTCTACCGACGAACTGACGCTTGACGAGCCGCAGATTGTGAAGCAGGGAGGACGCTTCGGCGTAAAGCTTCGTGCAAGCGCTCCGTCAATACATATGATGCGTGCCGATATAGAAACGGAGGTAAGCCCGATTGTAGGCACGGAAAAGCAGAGCGAAGAGCTGGTGCATTATCTGCTGAGTGAATTTGAAACAAACCCGGCAAAAATATGGGAATCCAATATTTTCGGCAAATCCTTGTATGAGCTTGTAAACGAGGGACTCCATAACAAGCTTTCGCGTATGCCGGAGGCTTCGCGCAATAAGCTGCGCGAAACGCTCCAGCGTATTATCAATGAGGGAAGCGGCGGTCTTATATGCATTATTCTTTAAAGCATACTGCTGCTGCCGCGAAAATCCTGCCTCTGATGTGCATTTGTCTGATGCTTGCGGCAGCATGCACGGCAGGGCGTGCGGCGGTTATAAAAATAAGCTCCTCGGAATACGAAACGGAAAATTCCGCCGCATATGCCGAAACGGCTGAATTTTCCGGCATGAAGAACAGGGATTTTCAAAAAGAACTGAACGAAAATATAAAAAAAGATATAAACGGCGCACTCATATCCTTTGACACAATGGTTTCGCAGTCCTCCGACAACATCAGAATGGGAAACCGATGCATATTGGAAATACGTCAGCTGGAAAAAAGCAATATGAACGATTTTATAAGCATTATTGAAGAACATTATGTGTATACGGGCGGCGCTCACGGGAGTACGGCGTGGTATCCGAGAAATATTGATGCTGCGGCAGGCAGGATAATTCAGCTTGGTGACCTTTTCAATACCGAGGATTTTGCCGCGGAGCTTAATCACAGAATTGATGAAATGCTTGAAGCGGATAAGGAAAAATATAAGGATTTGTGGGCACACCCGAAAATCGCCTCAATGAGTAATTTTTATATTGCCGACGGAAAGCTTGTAATATTTTTTGCCCCGTATGAGTTATCGTATTACGCACGCGGATTTGTGGAATTTCCGATAAAGCTTGCGGATATAGACGGAATGTTAAAGGAGGAATATAAGCGCCTGATTTAAGAGGAGACC
>CAJKHT010000064.1 GCA_905199755.1 uncultured Eubacteriales bacterium
ATAAATGTATTACTATATAAGCGGCAGACTTGCGCATAAGGACGAAAATTTTATTGTGATTGATGCCGGAGGTGTCGGCTATAAAATATATACTTCGCTGACAAGCATACAAAGCGCCGGAGGTATCGGAAATAATATAACCATGTATACACATTTATATGTGAGGGAGGATACACAGGATTTGTACGGATTTGTAACGCAGGAGGAAAAAAGCATGTTTCTGTCGCTGCTGTCCGTGTCGGGAGTAGGACCAAAGGCGGCATTGTCGATATTGTCCGCCGCACCGCCGGCAAAGCTTGCGGCCGCGGTCATCACGGGTGACGTGAAAACGGTTACAAAAGCGCAGGGTGTAGGCCCTAAGCTTGCCTCACGCATTATTCTTGAATTAAAAGACAAGCTTAAGAATGAAGATTTGCAGCTTGATGAATTTGTCGAAAATTCGGAAACGGAAATAACGGATAATATAAGCGAGGCAATATCCGCACTGGTGGTTTTGGGATATTCCGCACAGGAGGCAAAGAAAGCTGTCAAAAGTGCAGGTGCAAATGACAGCGTGGAGGAAATTATCAAAAAAGCGCTTGTAAAGCTGTGTTAGGAGGATTAGAAGTTGTTTGACGAGGAAGAAAGGTTTGTAAGCAGCGGCTTTATTGACGAGGATGCGGAGATAGAGGCCGGACTCAGACCGCAGAGCCTTGATGAATATGTGGGGCAGGAAAAAGCAAAGGGCAATCTCGGTATATACATACAGGCGGCACTGGAACGCAAGGAAGCGCTTGACCATGTTTTGCTTTACGGTCCTCCGGGACTGGGAAAAACCACGCTTGCCGGAATAATTGCAAAGGAAATGGGTGTAAATATAAGAATTACATCGGGACCGGCTATTGAAAAAGCGGGAGATTTGGCGGCAATACTCACCAACTTATCGGAGCATGATATTCTTTTCATTGACGAAATACACAGAATGTCACGAACCGTAGAAGAAATACTTTATCCCGCAATGGAGGATTATGCGCTTGATATTATAATCGGCAAAGGTCCGGCGGCAAAATCCATAAGGATAGATTTGCCGAAGTTTACGCTTATAGGCGCCACCACGCGCGCCGGTCTGTTAACCGCTCCGCTGCGTGACAGATTCGGAGTTATTTCACGTTTGGAGCTGTATACGGCAGAGGAGCTTAAAACAATCGTAAAGCGCAGCGCAGGCATTCTCGGTGTGGAAATTGATGATGACGGAGCGGCGGAAATAGCCTCACGTTCGAGGGGGACTCCGCGTATAGCAAACAGATTTTTAAAAAGAGTGCGTGATTTTGCGCAGGTAAAGCACAACGGAAAAATCACATGGAAGGTGGCGGCGGATGCTCTTAAAATGATGGAGGTTGACGAGCTGGGACTGGACATGATTGACAGCAAGATGATAAAAACGATGATTGAAAACTTCGGAGGCGGACCTGTGGGGTTGGATACAATTGCGGCAACCATAGGTGAAGAACCTAACACCATTGAAGATGTGTATGAGCCGTATTTGCTGCAGCTCGGCTTTATTGCAAGGACTCCGAGGGGAAGAATTGCAACAAGGAACGCATATGAACATTTCGGTATGGATTTTCCGGAGCAGTAATAAAAGAGGGTAGTTCAGAATGAAAAGATTACAGCTGTTTTTAATAACGCTTGTAATGTGTTTTACAGGTATTTGCGCGGTAAAAGCAGATAATATGATTTTGGAATATGACGGAGGGACGCATGAGTATAACGGCTCGGTTTTTGCGCTTATAGTGAATAACCGCAAACTGGATTCACTTCCGCTGCCGCCTATTATTTTTAATGACAGATCACTTGTGCCGATACGTGAAATTTTTGAAGAGCTCGGTGCAGCCGTAAGCTATGACAATGATGAAAGACGCGTTGAGGTGGTATATAACGGAACATATATAAGAATGTATATAAATGATAACACGGCATATATAAACGGGAAGAAAACGGCTATTCCCGATAAAGTTGTTCCGAAGCTTATAAGCCGTTTGGGCGGTGAGACAAAAACAATGGTGCCGCTGCGTTTTATAAGTGAAACGGTGGGTATAAGTGTGGATTTCAGCAGTGAGCATGAAGCAATACTTGTAAATTCACCAAATTACAGCTTTGCCGAAGAGGAAAAGCCGACAGCAACTCCAAAGCCGTCGGTTAAGCCTGTCATAACGGATATATCATATAGCCTTAAAGATGAAAAAAACATTGAAGTGACGGTTACGGCGGATTCGGCGATTAATGATTATTCCGAATTTGCAATGGAATCGCCCGTGCGTGCCGTGACCGATTTTGCCGATGCGGCATTGGCAAAGGAAGAAAATATATCCGTAAATTCACAGTATATAACGGCAATCAGAACGGGTGATAACGGTGAGCGTGCAAGAGTTGTAATTGATGTGAACGGAAAGCTGTCGGATTTCAGAACGGAAAAGCTGTCGGATAACTGTGTGCGTATAATTGCAGGTGTTTCAGGCAATGCTTCATCAACACCAAAGCCAGCAGAAGAACCGGTACAGACACCAAAGCCCACACCGTCACCCGTGCAGACACCGTCCGCAACACCAAACCCGAATTACAGTGCGTACCCGTCATCAGCAAAGCTTATAGTAATTGATTCGGGGCATGGCGGCAAGGACAGCGGAGCGGTAGGAACGCTGGACGGCAGGCAGATACTTGAAAAGGATTTAACGCTGCAGATAGCAAAGAAAACAAAGGAAATACTTGAAAATAACGGTTATACCGTAGAGCTGACGCGTTCGGACGACAGGTATCTTGAGCTGACGGAGCCGCCCGCACAGGCAAATGCGCAGAATGCCGCAGTGTTTGTGAGCATACATATCAATTCCGCCGATGCATCGGAGGCATACGGCACGGAGGTTTATTATTCCACGGAAAACAACGGTGACGCATACGGTACAACAAGCGAAGTACTGGCGAAAAATGTGCTGAGCAGAATGCTTTATAATATGCAGTCAAAGAGCCGTGGTGTAAAAACCGCAAACCATGCGGTCACAAGACGCTGTAAAATGCCTGCCGTACTGGCGGAGGTGGGATTTATCTCAAATGAGGACGAGTTAAGGAAAATGTGCTCGGACGAATACCAGTATAAAACGGCACAGGGAATAGCCGAGGGAATAATTAAAACACTGGCAGAAATTACAATGCCGTAATAAGGCTGAAAGGATAAAGAATGAAAACATCGGATTTTTACTATGATTTACCTCAGGAGCTTATTGCTCAGGAACCGCTTAAGGTAAGGAGCAATTCAAGGCTTATGCTGCTTGATAAAAAAAGCGGAAAAACGGAGGACAAGCACTTTTACGATATAGCCGATTTGCTTAATGAGGGAGATACACTGATATTAAATGATACAAAGGTATTGCCTGCACGGCTTTACGGAGTTAAAGAGGATACGGGCGGAGCAATCGAATTTTTGCTTTTGCATAAGCATACTCTTGATACGTGGGAGGTTATACTGAAGCCCGGCAGACGCGCAAAGCCCGGTGCAAGGTTTGTTTTCGGAAACGGTGAGCTTAAGGCGGAAATTCTTGAGGTCATAAACGACGGAAACCGTCTTGTAAGGTTTGAGTATGATGGCATTTTTGAGGAGGTTCTCGACAGGCTGGGCGAAATGCCGCTGCCGCCGTATATAACAAAAAAGCTGGAAGATAAAAACAGATACCAGACCGTATATGCAAAATATCCCGGAAGCGCCGCCGCACCGACGGCAGGACTGCATTTCACTCCCGAGCTTTTGGAAAAAATAAAAGCAAAGGGAGTAAATGTCGGATATGTGACATTGCATGTGGGACTGGGAACGTTCCGCCCTGTTAAGGCTGATGAAATAAGCGAGCATAAAATGCATTCGGAATTCTATATATTATCCGAAGAAACGGCAGAGCTTGTCAACAGGACAAAGAAAAACGGAAAAAGGGTAGTGTCGGTCGGAACGACGGCAACCAGAGTATTGGAAACGGCAGGCATGAGCGGAGGAGAACTCAAAGCACAGACCGGCTGGACGGATATTTTCATATATCCCGGAAAGGAGTTTCACGTAATTGATGCGCTGATAACAAACTTTCATTTGCCGGAATCCACGCTTATTATGCTTGTAAGCGCACTTGCAGGCAGAGAAAACGTGCTTAATGCATATAAAGAGGCAGTAGAGAAAAAATACAGATTTTTCTCGTTCGGAGATGCCATGTTTATTTACTGATAACTAAGGAGAATTACATGTTTAAGATTTTACACACAAACGGAAATGCGCGCCGCGGCGAATTTCGTACCGTACACGGTGTTGTTCAGACACCGGTGTTTCAGAATGTCGGTACGGCTGCGGCAATTAAGGGAGCGGTGTCCTCTCTCGATTTAAAGGAACTCGGCTGTCAGGTGGAGCTGTGCAATACGTATCATCTGCATCTGCGCCCGGGCGATAAGATAGTGAAGAAGCTCGGCGGCTTGCATAAATTCATGAACTGGGACGGACCTATACTGACGGACAGCGGCGGCTTTCAGGTATTTTCGCTGGCAGGACTGCGCAACATTACCGAGGAGGGTGTACATTTTCGTTCGCATATAGACGGACATAAAATATTTATGGGACCGGAGGAAAGCATGCAGATACAGTCAAACCTTGCCTCGACTATCGCAATGGCTTTTGATGAATGTATTGAAAACCCTGCCGAATATAATTATGTAAAGCAGTCTATTGACCGAACCTATCGCTGGCTGGTACGCTGCAAAGCAGAAATGAAGCGTCTTAATTCGCTTGATGATACGATAAATAAAGAACAGATGCTTTTCGGTATAAATCAGGGCGGAACATATGAGGATTTAAGAATTGAGCATATGAAACGTATTGCGGAGCTTGACCTGCCGGGATATGCAATCGGCGGACTTGCCGTTGGAGAAAGCACCGAGACAATGTATCATATTCTTGATGAGGTACTTCCGTATGCCCCGTATGACCGTCCGCGTTATCTTATGGGGGTCGGAACTCCGGCAAATATCATAGAATCGGTTTACCGCGGCATAGACTTCTTTGACTGCGTTATAGCATCAAGAAATGCGCGCCATGCATTTATATTCACGCGTAACGGAACAATGAATCTGCTCAATGAAAAATATGAGCTTGACACAAAGCCGATTGATGAAGAATGTCAGTGCCCCGCATGCCAAAACTTTACGCGTGCATATATAAGACATTTGTTTAAGGCTAAGGAAATGCTCGGAATGAGGCTTTGCGTAATGCATAATCTGTATTTCTACAATGAGCTGATGTCGCTTATACGCAAAGCAATTGAAGAAGACAGATTTGATGAATTCAGAGCGGAGAATGTTGAGAAAATGTCGAGACGATTATAAAAGGGACAGCAGAGCCGTATATTACAGAGCGCGGCTCTGTTTGCTTTATTTTGCATAAAAGCACCGAATGAAGAATAATATTAAAATTAAGAAAGTGAGAAGGGGTGTTTGTCATGAAGCCTGAAGATTTCAGCAACCCGAAAAACAGAGCCTTTATCGGGAAACTTTCGGGCGCGGTGGGGATAATCTGTAATGCCGTACTTGCGGTCGGAAAGCTGATTGCGGGCAGTATATCCGCATCTGTTTCCGTTACGGCAGACGGACTCAACAATTTGTCGGATGCAGCAAGCTCGGTGGTAACGTTGGTCGGATTTAAGCTTGCCGAACGTCCTGCCGATAAAGAGCATCCGTACGGACATGCAAGGTTTGAGTATCTTGCCGGACTTGCCGTTGCCGCAATGATTCTTATTATAGGTTTTGAACTGGCAAAAAATTCTGTTATAAAAATAATAAATCCGGCATCTGCCGAGTTTTCGTATTTGACTGTATGTGTGCTGGTTATATCTATTCTGGTTAAAGCCGCAATGATGATTTTCTACGGGAAAATGGGAAACAAGATACAGTCTGCCACACTTGCGGCAGCTGCGGCAGACAGCCGCAATGATGTCCTTACCACGGGTGCAGTATTGGCAGCCGCACTGGCAGAACGTATTTTCGGTTGGCAGATTGACGGCATAATGGGATTGGCTGTTGCACTGTTTATTGTTTACAGCGGAGTATCACTTGCAAAAAAGACGGTGTCACCGCTTTTGGGTGAGGGAGCAAATCATGCATTACACGAACAGCTGACGAAGTATATAAATAGCTGCCCGTCGGTACTCGGATGTCATGATTTGCTTGTGCATGATTACGGGCCGGGCAGAAGATACGCAACAATTCATGTGGAATTTGACAGGAAAGACGATCCCATAAAATGCCATGAAATTATTGATTATATAGAGCGTGAGTGTATGAGACTTTATGAAACGCACCTTGTGATTCATTACGATCCTGTCATAACCGATGATGAAGAAATAAATAAAATGCGGCGAATTGTTGCAGCAGCGCTTAAAATGCGTGATGAGCGTCTGACGATTCATGATTTCCGCATGCATACATGCGGAGAACGGATAAATCTTGTGTTTGATACTGTGCTGCCGCCGGAGCTGCGCGGCACGGAGCAGGAGCTTCAAAGCTCGCTTGAAGAAGTGCTTAACAGTATTGACGATAAGAAATATAAAACAGATATAATATTTGATATGGAAAGCGAATAATATAAATAAATTATTGAAAAATAAAATTATTTGTGTTACAATAAACTTATTGATAAATAAAAGAGAGGGATGATTTCAAATGATGAAAAAAACTGTAATATCGCTGGCATTGATTCTGTCAGCTGCGGTAAGTACGGTATCTGCGGCTTATGTTGATGTGCCGTCCGATGCGTGGTACGGCAGTGCAGTACAGACTGCTACCGATAAAAAGTGGTTCGGCGGCTATGAGGACGGCAGCTTCCGTCCGGAGGGAACAATAACGCGTGCGGAGGCAATGAAAGTGCTTTTAAGCTATAAATACGGAGATGATGTTCCGAAAGCCGAAAAAAGTGTATATGCCGATGTTGCCGCGGATGCATGGTATGCAAATTATGTTAATCTGAACGGTGAGGAGGATTCGGAAAAAATAATTCCGTCAAAAGATGTATTCTGCCCCGAGGATAATATAACCCGTCAGGATGCAATGTACGGATTGGTGAAAATATTGGGAACAGATATGCAGGCGGCGGACTTGTCAAAGCTTGATTCATTCAGTGACAGTGCCGATATTGCTTTCAATGTAAGACAGGCGGTTGCGATAGCCGTCGAAAAAGGACTGGTAAGCGGTTATGATGACGGTACCGTGAGACCTGACGGAAGTATAACAAGAGCGGAATTTGCCGCAATAATGATGCGCGCCGATGCACAGGCTGAAAATGTATCGCCGTCACCTGCTGTTTCTCCGTCACCATCCGTATCGCCCGAACCGTCCGCAACTCCTGCGGCAACGCCGTCACCGACAGCATCACCGTCGGGCGTGCAGCAAAAGGACGGGGAAAACCTGTTTGATTACAGCTATACGGCAAAAACGGTTATCAACGCAAAAGACGGTACCGAAAAAGAAGACAGTAAATATATAACATCGGATTATATCGAAGTTGTTCCGGGTACAAAATATTTTTGCGCAACCTACAGTCCCGCGGCACAAAGCTATCTTGACAGCTGCAAGGTGTACGCTTATTATGATGACGGAAAAAAATTCATATCGGGAGGCGGAGCGTCGCTGAAAACTCCTGCTGCAGCTCCGGAAAATGCTAAATATATACGCTTTTCAATCGCTAAGACAGATGACTTAACCGGATATGAAAGACTGGCTGTATATACTGTATTTGCAAAGTCTAACACGGCAATTACGGAATTTACATATCCGTCAGACACGAAAACAACCGATAAATTTGACGGCAAAAAAATCTGTTTTTACGGAGATAATTTTATAAAAAACGGCTCGGAATGGCTGAATGTTCTTGAAAAAAATATGGGAATGCCGGTTTATGAGGCATATGGTACATGGCAGTTCGGCAGCATGACCAAAACCAGTCTGGCATTAAAGGCAAATATTGATAAAATTCCGGCAGATACGGATTACATTATTGTAAGCGGCGGCTTATATGACTGGCTGTACGGCAGAGAAAGCGGCGAAATCGGAGATAATGACGATTCAAAGGTGTACGGCGGAATGAGCCTGTTGACGAAGCGGTTAAGAGAAAACTTTAAAAATGCGGAAATCATATATCTTACACCGATAGCGGCGGAAACCTTCGGAAGTGCGTCTTTTACTGCAGACGGGCGCAAGAACGCATTGAAATATACTATTGATGATTATGCACAGTTTATAAAGGATGCAGCTGCTGAAATTGGAGTTAAGGTGATTGATGCAAACACCGAGTGCGGAATTAACTTTGAAAATATCGAACAATATATGAACAAAGTAGGTAATTATAAATGGTATCCGAATGAGGAGGGCGGCAAGCTCTACGGAGAATACTTATTAAAAAAGCTTTGTGAATAACGATAAAAAAGTATCGGACTGCGGTTCGGTACTTTTTTTGTGGATAACAAGAATAAAAAACACACGAACCGCGTAATTACGCAATTCGTGTGCAATGCTGGTGCGAGTGTTCTTACAGGACTTAACGAAAAATTCAGTAAAATCAAGGGTTTCAGACAGTCGATAAACGGTATTAACCTAAAAATTAAATATTTTTCTTTTCAAAATACGCTTCGATATTAAAAATCGGAGCTATTTTTTTACCTTAAAACAGATAGATACAACTACAAAATTTTTGAAAGGAATTTTGAAAATGAAACAGAAAAATAATGAGCAGCTATGCCCTAAATGTCAGACGGTCTACGATACATATTTGCTTGACAACAAAAATCCGTTTTGCCCGTACATTCATTGTCATAACGGCACAGGCTGCACAATGTTCAAACCGTTAAAAGAAAATACAGACCGAGAGCGTCAGGATTGATAAAAAATCCCGGCGCTTTTTTTATGTGTGCCGAGTATGGCACTTAACTTGGCGGTGAAAGTCCGCTATGGGGGTACATATCAACCAACCATTAGTGAAGCACAAGCTATCCGTCGTGAGGCGAGAAGTGGAGACAGTGTGTAGCAAAATCGAGGCTCGATGAACAAGAACTTAATATCAAGGCTGTATAAGCGGATAAGGCTACATAACAAGCTAAAGTCCAAAAGATATGCGTAACCTTATGCAGTAAATTAAGCGAGTAAACGAGGAAAGTTAAGAGTCTTACCTCGGGAGGTCTTGCAGACGGAGAAATCCGCAGTAACAACGAACTGCAAGAAGTCAGCAGAGGTCATAGTACCGGTAAAACGGGAAGGACTGAACAATTTGTAGTGTTTTCACTACCAATAATTAGCATAGACAATAGTCAGAATGTGTTAATGAGGAGAGTACGAGCGTATCTCGGAGGGTTACTCAAAATCGATGATTTGTCTATGTGTGACAGGAAAGGAGAAAACGAGTATGGAGCTTTTAGACGAAATACTGTCGAAAGAAAACCTAAATAAAGCGTATTTACAAGTATATCGCAATAAAGGCGCTTCGGGAGTTGACGGAGTTACGGTAGATGAGCTGAAACAATATCTAAAGGAAAACAAGGAAGAAATTCTGACAAAAATCCGACAGAGGAAGTATAAGCCACAGCCTGTAAGGCGAGTTAAAATTCCCAAAGAAAACGGAAAAATGCGAAATCTTGGCATACCGACAGTGGTGGATAGGGTTATACAACAAGCAATAGTGCAGGTGCTAAGCCCAATTTATGAGAAACAATTCAGTGAGTCAAGTTATGGTTTCAGACCGAAAAGGAGCTGTGAAATGGCAATAATGCGGTCATTGGAGCTGATGAACGACGGATATGACTGGATTGTGGATTTAGACCTTGAAAAATTTTTCGATACAGTAAATCAAGATAAGCTGATAGGATTGATTATGAAAACCGTAAAAGACGGTGAGGTAGTGTCGCTTATCAGAAAATTTCTTGTAAGCGGAGTAAGGGAAAATGGGAGATATGAGCCTACAAAGGTCGGAACACCACAGGGTGGAAATTTAAGTCCGTTGCTCAGTAACATAATGTTAAATGAGCTTGATAAGGAGCTTGAAGCAAGAGGACTGAATTTTGTCAGGTACGCAGACGATTGTATGATATTTGTAAAAAGCGAAAAAGCGGCAAACAGAGTTTTAACCTCAATAACGAAATATATTGAGAAAAAACTCGGGCTGAAAGTCAATGCCGAAAAGAGTAAAGTGAGCAAACCAACAGGAATAAAGTTTTTAGGATATGGATTTTGGGTGGCAAAAGGCGGAAAATATAAGCCAAAACCGCATTTAAAATCAATACAAAAGCTGAAACGAAAGCTGAAACAGCTGACGGAAAGACGGATAAGCATAAGCCTTGATACACGACTTCAAAGGATAAATTATGTAGTCAGAGGTTGGGTTAATTACTTTAGAATAGCAAATATGAAAAATGTGCTTGCAAAGATTGATGAAAGGTTGAGGACTCGAATAAGGGTAATAATCTGGAAACAATGGAAAAAGACAAAAACGAGATGCGATGCACTTGTGAAGCTTGGTATGCCGTTTGAACTTGCGTTTAACTGCGCAAACACAAGAAAAGGCTATCAGCAGATTTGCAAGACGAGATATATACAATTTGCTATTAATAATGACAGGTTAAAGAAAAGAGGTCTGCTATCGCTAACAGACCACTATCTAAAAGTACATACTGAAATATGAATTGAACCGCCGTGTACCGAACGGTACGCACGGTGGTGTGAGAGGGGCGAAGCTCATTAAGAGTTAGCCTCTACTCGATTTCACAGGAAAGGAGATTTTTGAAATGGCAGTTTTCAGAATAGACAAAACGCGCGACTATACCGTGATGAGCAACCACCATTTGAGAAATACGGAATTATCGTTAAAGGCAAAGGGGCTGTTATCTCTTATGCTTTCACTCCCCGAAAATTGGGACTACACAACAAAAGGACTTGCGGCAATATGCAAGGACGGAATCGACAGCATAAGCTCCTGTATCAGAGAGCTTGAAAAGCACGGATATATTATCCGTGAGCGTATGAGAAACGAAAAGGGACAGCTCACCACGATTGAATACACGATTTTGGAGCAGCCTAAAAGTGCGCCGCCTGAACGGGAAAAGCCTATACGGGAAAAGCCTGTATTGGATATTCCTGCACAGGCAGAGCCTATACAGGAAAACACCGCACAATTAAATACTAATAAATCAAATAAAAAAGAATTAAATACGGATATATCAAATACTTATCCTATCAAATCATATCAAAAAGAGCCGGAGCCGATAAAGGCGGCACAGCCGACAAAAGAAAAATCGGATAGGATTGGATATGATGAGGTGGAAACATACAGACAGATAATCAAAGAAAATATCGACTATGATGTTTTAAGCGTCAACCTCAACCGTGACGCTGCTATGCTTGACGAAATCGTTGACCTTATGACAGAAACGGTTTGCACACAGAAATCAAATCTTGTCATTGCCGGCGATACCTACCCGGCGGCAATCGTGAAATCAAAGCTGTTAAAGCTGAACTCCGAGCATATTGAGTATGTTATCGACTGTATGAGGGAAAACACTTCGGATATTCGCAATATCAAAAAATATTTGTTGGCGGCGCTGTTTAATGCTCCCTCTACCATTGACAGCTATTACACGACAAAAGTACATCACGATATGGCAAACTTTTAAGGCGGTGCGTCTATGAAAAAATCCGATTACAAAAAGTGCAGACCGCCTTAAAAACAGCGTTTTGAGAGTAAAACGCGTTTTATATAAATCAAACAGAAAGGAAAAAATAAAATGAATTTCAAAAGCAAATTAAAAAATATTCTGTCGGCAGCATTGGCAGTATCAACGCTGCTTTCGGGATTTACGCCGATAACGACCTATGCGGCACAGGTAAATGAGTATGTCGATCCTGCGGATATATGGGTATCTGCAAACGGCAGAACAAACGAGCTTGATTTTAATGCGACTATCACGCAGGAAACGAGCTGGTGTACGGTATGCAACAAAGACACGATAATGCTTACTTACAGAACGCCCGAATATACCAAAAGCGGAACAACCGCATTAAACAGGGGCGTTAAATTTTCGGACGGAACAATGGTTGACGGAAAAACAAAGGGCAATCTCGATAACGGGCGGCCGAATCAGGACGCAAGCTACACAACATATCATTGGACTAAATCTGTTTGCCAGACCTGCGGAACAATAAACTCCGTTGACGGCAGAGACGCATACGGATTCAGCCGTAATGTTTACGGGCTAAATTCCTGCGACCACAATTTTTTCTTGGACTTTGACAATACCACCTACACCCCGTACAGTGAAAGCTATCATACAACGGTATTAAAGGCAGGACGATATTGTCAGTTTTGCAAGGGTACGAAAGCAAGAGCCTCCGAGAAACGAGAGCAGCACGACTTTTCCGAAACGGTTGACGGTCAGATTGGCAACAACCGTTTTTTCATTTCCGAAACGTGCGGCGACTGCGGATATTCAACAAGCGAGTATGTAACCGCAAAATCGGTTGTATCATCATACTACGGAAATGTGGATAACAAATCCCATACCGTAACCGTGAGCGACCTGTCGGACAGCGGTGTACATACAAGTATTCGCTACGGCACATCTGCCGGAAAATGCAATCTCACCTCTGCGCCAAACTATACCGACGCCGGATATTATCCCGTTTACTATGAAATCTCATATAAGTATCAGGGCGAAACAATGACGGAAAACGGTGTATCGTATGTGTGGCTGCTGGAGGACAAAAAGGACGATAACAGCGGCGGAACGATTATCGTTATTCCACCCGAAAAGCACGAACACGATTATCGTTATCTCGAAACCGTTGCTCCCTCTTGCGATAACTTGGGATATGAACGCTGGCAGTGTGACGGCTGCGGAAAACTTGACAAGAGAAATTACACAAAGGCAACCGGGCATAATTACAAGGCAATTACAATGCGTGAAGCTACTTGCAAACAAGGCGGCTTAAAGCTCAATTTATGTGATAAGTGCGGCAGCTTTTATGAGGAAAGCACACCGACAGGCGAACACAAATACAAGACCGAAAAAGTACAGCCCACTTGCAGAAATGTAGGCTATACAAATCACATCTGCGAAATCTGCGGCAATTCATATATTACCGATATGACGCCGATTATTTCACACGCTTATGAGCGTATCACCAAAGAGCCGACCTGTACGGATAAAGGTTATACGACCTCAACCTGTACTATGTGCGGACTGAATTATGTTTCGGACTACACCGAGCCGACAGGACACGATTGGGACGAGGGACATTCTGTAACTTCATCTACTTGCACGGCGGACGGCGTAATTGAATACCGTTGTAAAAATACAGGCTGCAAGGAAAAAATGATTAAAGCGGAATCTGCAACGGGACATACACCGGGCAAGGAAGCTACTTGCACAGAGCCGCAAACTTGTGAAAAATGCAGTACGGTTTTAGAACTTCCGAAAGGACACAGCTATTCCGAAAAGATAGTTGCTCCGACTTGCACAGCTATGGGCTATACAGAATACAAATGCGATAATTGCGACGACAGCTATATCGGCGATTACACCGATAAGGCAGAACACAAATATGCGAAAAATATTACTGCTCCCACTTGTACCGAACACGGCTACACAACGAATACTTGTGTAAACTGCGGTGATGAATTTGTTTCGGACTACACAGAAAAGAAACCGCATAACTACAATGCGGAAATCACAAAGCCGACTTGTACCGGGTTTGGTTATACAACTTACACTTGTGCAGACTGCGGCGATAAATATATTTCCGACTATATGGATAAGACCGAACACAATTACAGCAAAAAAGTAATTGAGCCGACCTGCACCGAGCACGGATATACAATCTACACCTGCCCCGACTGCGGAAAGGAATATATCGCAGACTATACGGAACATAAAAATCACAACTACACCGAAACCGTAATTGCCCCCACTTGCACAGAAATGGGCTACACGATTTTCACTTGTGATTGCGGCGATAGCTACAAGGGCAATTACACGGATAAAATTCCTCACAATTACAAAAAGACAGTAACCGAGCCGACCTGTACCGAAATCGGATTTACAACTTCCGTTTGCGAGGTTTGCGGCGACACGGTTAAGAGCGATTACAAAAACGCAAAGGGACACGCACCGTCAGAATGGATAATTGACGAAGCGGCTACCATTGAGCACGGCGGCAGAAAGCATATTGAATGTATTGAGTGTAAAGCGATATTGCAGACTGCGGATATTCCCCGGCTTGTGGCAAAGGATAATTCGGACGAGGACGGAAAGGCTGAAATCGGCGAATATTCCGTTATTCTCACGGATAAAAACAATAAGCCTGTGTTTAATTCCGAAATCACGATTGACAAGGACGATAATATTTCAATCCGCTTGCCGAAAAACAGACTTCTTGACTTTGCGGACAGAACAACGATAACTATATTCAACACCGAAAATCAGACGGCGGCAAATGGCTTGAATATCTTTATTGCCGATGACAACGGTAATAACGCAACAGGCGTAACGGACGAAAACGGACAGTTTATTGCACCCGATAAAAAATCATCGACAGGAGATGACAACGGCACAATCGGCAAAGAGGAAGGCGACAGCAAATTTACCTAAACGACAGGGAAAATTGGGTTGTATTCAAAGATGTTCACGAGCCTATTGTTGATCGCAGCGTATGGGAAACAATACAAGAAAGGCGAAGCAGAAAAACACGCAAAAAGCAGAAAACTTACGGCGAGAAAAATATGTTTGCCGGCTTGCTTGTGTGTGCTGACTGTGGCAGTAACCTATGGTATCATTTTAATCAGGCAAATCCCGAAATTGAATATTTTAATTGTTCGGGATATAACAAAGGAAAAAGAAAAATCTGTAACTCAACGCACTATATACGGGTTGATTTTTTGGAAAAGGTTGTGCTTGGTGAAATCAGACGCTTAACAAAACTTGCGACACAGTATGAGAATGAATTTGCTAAAATTGTTATGGGACACTCAATAAAGGCGGCTCAGCAAGAACGGCAATTAAAGCAAAAAGAATTAAATACATTAAATGCAAGAAACGACGAGCTTGACAATTTGTTTGAGCATATTTACGAGGACAATGTTTCCAGCAAGATAAGCGATGACAGATTTGCAAAGCTGTCCGTCAAATATGAATCGGAGCAAAAGGAAGTTACGGCACGCATAAAGGAATTGGAAACAGAGCTTAGCAGTGAAAAAAGCAAAGCGGTAACCGCTGATATGTTTATGGCTTCTGTTCGGAAATATACCAGAGCAAGAAAATTAACTCCGAGAATGTTAAACGAACTGATTGATAAAATCGAAGTACACCAATCCGAAAAGATTGACGGCAAAACCGTTCAACAGCTCACAATACATTATAACTGCATAGGTAATATAGAAATTCCCGACCTTGAAAAGCTGCCCGAAAATAATGTTTCGGTGCACACAAGGCAAGGTGTAGATGTTCATTATGCGTGTGCAGCAAGCTAAAAAGGCAATAAAAAAACCGAGTGTCATACAAAACCTTTCAAGTTCTGTAAGAACACTCGGTATGGTGCGAAGGACCGGACTTGAACCGGTACGGTGTAAACCACACGCCCCTCAGCATCTGCATTCTCAGCTATGACTGCCTGCTTCTCAAGCCGCAGCTCTCTCACTACGCTCTCCAGTGCCT
>CAJKHT010000065.1 GCA_905199755.1 uncultured Eubacteriales bacterium
CAGCTCTCATCGCTCAAACCATCAACACGAACAATTTTTCCTCGTTCAGCTCGCTTAGTCGGAGTAACGGTGAAATATCAAAAGATAAAAATAACATGAAAGGAAATTCGCTATGCTGTCACAGATATATTCATTCGGTCTCACGGGAATAGACGGTTTCCCGGTGCGCGTTCAGACGGACATATCAAACGGACTTGTCGCATTTGAGATAGTCGGTCTGCCCGATGCAGCCGTTAAGGAAGCAAAGGAACGTGTACGTGCCGCGGTGAAAAACAGCGGATTCCGCTTTCCGGCAAAGCGTGTTGTTGTAAATCTTGCCCCGGCAAACAAGCGCAAGGAGGGTTCGGGCTACGATTTGCCCATAACCGTATCGCTGCTTGCGGCAACGGAGCAGCTTGATACCGGCGATATTGAAAAAACCATGTTTATAGGCGAGCTTTCGCTTGACGGAAGTGTTAATTCCGTATCGGGTGTGCTTCCGCGCGTTATATCGGCGTATGAGCAGGGCTTTGAGCGTGTGTTCGTTCCGTGTGACAATGCCGATGAGGCGGCGGTGGTAGAGGGAATAGAGGTTTATCCCGTAAAAAATCTGAAAGAATTATTTATGCATTTTTCGGGCGAAAAGCAGATATTACCGCGTAAAATTGACGTAAGCGCCATGTTTTCGCAAAAGCAGCTGTCTCTGCTTGATTTTTGCGATGTAAAAGGACAGGAAAATATAAAGCGCGCTTTGGAAATTGCCGCGGCAGGCAGTCATAACGTACTGCTCATAGGCAGTCCCGGAACGGGAAAGACAATGCTTGCTCAGCGCATGAGCGGTATACTTCCCGACTTAACCTTTGACGAAGCGCTTGAAGTAACAAAAATCCATTCAATTGCAGGAATACTTCCAAAGGATAAGCCGCTCATTTCACAGCGTCCGTTCCGCAGTCCGCATCATACAATTTCATCTGTCGGACTTTCGGGCGGAGGTACAATACCGCGTCCCGGGGAGCTGTCGTTAGCCCATAACGGAATACTTTTTCTTGACGAATTACCAGAATTCAGCCGCAGCGCGCTTGAAGTGCTGCGTCAGCCGCTGGAGGACGGCAAGGTGACAATTTCACGCGTTAATGCAACTCTTACATATCCGTGCAATATCATGCTTATTGCGAGCATGAATCCGTGTAAATGCGGATTTTTGGGCGACAGCCGCCGTCAATGCACCTGCACTCCGGCACAGATAAACCGCTACAGAAGCAAAATATCAGGTCCTCTTCTGGACAGAATAGATATTCAGGTTGAGGTGGCGGGAGTTGATTATGACGATTTAAGCTCCTCCGACAAAGGCGAAACAAGCGCGGAAATAAAAAAGCGTGTTGACCGTACACGCAAAATTCAGCTTGAACGGTACAAGGACAGAGGTATTTATTCCAATTCCCAGCTCACCGCGGGAATGCTTACGGAATTTTGTCCTCTCGGTGAAGATGAAAACATGATTTTAAAGGCTGCGTTTGATAATCTCGGTCTGAGTGCACGTGCGCACAGCCGTATTTTAAAGGTTGCACGCACCATTGCGGATTTGGAAATGTCCGAAAATATCAGAACGGAGCATATTGCGGAGGCAATACAGTACCGCAGTCTTGACAGAAAATTTTTTGAATAATGCAGATTAATATGTTGGTTTTGCATATTGCTTTCGCAGAACCGATATGGTAAAATAAAGAAAAATGAATATTCGTACAAAGTGTCGGTCATACTGCATTGGGTATGGCGGGTGAAAAGGGAAATGGGTGAGAACCCCATGCGGTTGACAGTCGCCGTATGTGTTTTTGTGTTTTGTGTCCGTCGGTGAAAGCCGGTCATTGGGAAACTGAGAAGGCAGGGCATGAAAAGATGAAGCATTGCTTTGAAAAACACGAGCCGGAAGACCTGCTTTGATGCTGTTTTGCAAAGGGCAATGCCAAGAAACAGTATTTTTGATGCACTTAAAGCTTGATTTTAAGAGCTTTTTTGTAGGTGCAAAAAAATGCGGTGACACAGGAAAACTCTGCTGTGACGGAATTATATTTCGTCACAGCTTTTTTGTTTGATTTACGGAGGTGTAAGGCTATGAATGAATTTAAAAACTATCACCCGATAGTGAATTTTATGTATTTTGCCTCCGTAATCACATTTTCAATGCTTATCATACACCCCGTCTGCCGTGTGATAAGCTTTGTGTCGGGATTTGTATTTTCCGTTATGAACGGCGGCAGAAAAACGCTTGCCTTTAATATAAAATATCTTCTTCCGCTGATTTTGATAACTGCGGTTGTAAATCCTGTATTCAGCCATGAGGGTGTTACGATTTTGTGCTATCTTCCGAGCGGAAATCCGCTCACGGCGGAGTCAATCATATACGGAATTTCTGCGGCGATAATGCTTGCATCGGTGGTGTGTCACTTTTCGTCGTTCGGAAAAATAATGACGAGCGACAAGCTTATGTATCTTTTCGGAAAGGCGGCTCCGTCACTGTCGCTGATATTTTCAATGACGCTGCGCTTTGTACCGCGGTTCACGGAGCAGACAAAGCTCTGTGCCGCCGCACAAAAAGGCATAGGCATTGATGTATCACAGGGCAGTATTTTTAAAAGAGCAAAAAACGGCATAAAAATAATTTCCGTTATGGTAACGCAAAGTCTTGAAAATGCGGTCGATACCGCCGACAGCATGCGCAGCCGCGGCTACGGACTGCCGGGCAGAACATCTTTTTCAAATTTCAGGCTCGATAAGCGTGACAAAACCGCAATTTTTGTTCTCGGCGGACTTGTTTTGTACACTGCTTTTGCGGCGGCTTTTAAGGGATATTATTTCCGGTATTTTCCGTCGGTTAAGGGTGTGATGCCGAATGTATATTCAATAAGTGCGTTTGCGGCTTATTTTCTGCTTTGCACCGCACCGATTATTATAGAAATAAGGGAGGCTTTAAGATGGAAGAAATTAAAATCGAAAATCTGACATTTTCATATCCGTCAAAAGAAACTCCCTCGCTTAAAAATATAAATCTCACGGTGAATAAGGGTGAGTTTGTTGTTCTGTTCGGAAAATCGGGCTGCGGAAAATCGACACTCCTGCGCAGATTAAAGCCCGTCATTGCTCCGCACGGAACAGTTACGGGAAATGTATATTTTGAGGATAAAAGCGTATTTGAGCTTACGCAGCGCGAACAGGCGAAAAAAATCGGCTTTGTGCTGCAAAACCCCGATAATCAGCTTGTGTGCGACAAGGTCTGGCACGAGCTTGCGTTCGGACTTGAAAGTCTCGGCTGTCCTGCGGAGGAAATCCGTTCGAGAACGGCGGAGACGGCATCGTTTTTCGGAATACAAAACAGCTTTTATGATAATGTGAATACTCTTTCGGGCGGTCAGAAGCAGCTGCTTAACCTTGCCGCCGTAATGGTAATGCGTCCGTCACTGCTGATTCTTGACGAACCGACAAGTCAGCTCGATCCGATAGCGGCATCGGAATTTCTGAACGCATTAAGCCGTATAAATAAGGAATTGGGAACAACGGTTATAATGTCGGAGCATAGGCTGGAGGAGGTTTTTCCGCTTGCCGATAAGGCAGTTGTTATGGAGAATGGTGAAATTCTTGACTGCGGTACGGTAAGAGAGGTCGGAAAAACGTTAAAAAATTCAAACTCGGATATGTACAATGCGCTGCCCGTACCCATGCGTGTGTATTACGAAACGGGCGGCGGTAAAGGTAACTGCCCCGTTACCGTGAGAGAGGGCAGAGAGTGGCTTTCAAAACAGGAAGTCAGACGTGAGCTTGTGCATGAAAAATATATTGCCGATACGGATACCGTGCTTGAATTTAACGAGGTGTGGTTTCGCTACGAAAAAAATCTGCCCGATATTTTAAAGGGGTTGTCGTTTAAGGTGCATGAGGGTGAATTTTATGCAATCATCGGCGGCAACGGCACGGGTAAAAGTACGGCGCTGTCGGTTGCATCGGGCATAAATTTGCCGTATCGGGGCAGCGTGAAAATTACAGGCGGCAAGCGGATTGCCGCTCTGGCACAGAATCCGCAGAGCATGTTTGCAAAGAAAACCGTAAGGCTCAATCTGTATGATGTACCGACCGAATGTACGGGCAGCGAAAAGGACGAAAAAATCAATAATATAATTGAATTCTGCGAGCTGGGCGATTTGCTCGAAGCTCACCCGTATGATTTATCGGGCGGCGAACAGCAGCGCGCGGCTCTGGCAATGACGCTTTTAAGAAGTCCCGACATACTTATAACGGACGAACCCACAAAGGGACTTGACGCACATTTCAAAGAAAAGCTTGCATTGCTTATAAAGGGCATGCAAAAGAGCGGAGTCAGCGTGGTTATGGTGTCGCATGATATTGAGTTCTGCGCAAAATACGCAGACCGCTGCGGAATGTTCTTTGACGGTCGGATTGTATCGGAGGGTGCGCCGTATGAGCTTTTTTCAAAAAACAGCTTTTACACGACGTCCGCATGCCGTATGTCGGCAGGGTTTATGGAAAATGCCGTGCTTGATACGGATATAATCCGCGCACTGGG
The DNA here is from genome assembly GCA_905199755.1 of uncultured Eubacteriales bacterium. Classification (GTDB taxonomy): domain Bacteria; phylum Bacillota; class Clostridia; order UBA1381; family UBA1381; genus UBA4716. Next base: position 4,556 of record CAJKHT010000065.1, read on the forward strand.
CGGCGAGGTAAAGGAAGTTCCCGAAATATCCGCTTTGCCGCCGCAAAGGCATGAGAAACAGGAACGGAAAAAGCCACGCAGGCTTACATTGAGAAACAAAATCTGCGGAACGGTTTTTGCCTTGGCATTTTTGGCGGTGCAGTGTCTGTTCTGCGGCAGGTACGATAACTGGAAAGGCAGACTTTGGCAGTCTGTGAGCATAGTTCTTTTGGGGCTTGCCTGCATGAATTTTATTCCGCAGAGGGAATTCGGAATAAAAACACGGCAGACAAAAGCCTCGGCAAGAAAACTGTCGTTTCGGACGCGTACCGCTGCGGCAATGATACTTTTGTGTATTCCGCTTACTATATTTATAGGAATATATTATCTTGGCGACAGAAAATATTATTTCATAAGCCTTATGATAATTCTTGAAACGCTTGTGCCGTTCGCAATGATTTTCGAGGGCAGAAAACCGCAGGCAAGGGAGCTTGTGATAATAAGCGTGCTGTGTGCGGTTGCGGTTGCAGGCAGAGCGGCATTTTCGCCGCTGCCGCAGTTTAAGCCCGTTACGGCAATGGTGATAATTTCGGGAATTTGTCTGGGCGGCGAAACGGGGTTTCTTGTCGGCGCAGTGACGGGATTTGTGTCGAATTTCTTTTTCGGGCAAGGCCCGTGGACACCGTGGCAGATGTTCTCGTTCGGAATTATCGGCTTTATTGCCGGCAGTCTGTTCACAAAAGGAATTTTGCGCAAAACAAGGACGGAGCTTTGCGTGTTCGGCTTTTTTGCAACGCTTGTCATATACGGCGGAATTATGAATCCCGCATCAGTTATAATGAGCGGTACAAAGCTTACGGCACCTTTGCTTTTGTCGTGCTATGCGGCAGGTCTGCCGTTTGACCTAATACATGCGCTGTCTGCCGTGTTCTTTTTATGGTTTGCGGCAGAGCCTATGTGTGAAAAAATAGACAGAGTGAAACAAAAATACGGATTAATGGAGTGAAAACAATTATGAAAAAGATTTTAAGTATTATTACAACAATAACAATATTCTGTACATTCGGTATAAACGCGGTTTATGCCGCTCAGGGTAAGGGTGACTGCTTTTATTTTGATATGGAGCATATAATTGATGATGGCGGAGACGGCGAATGGGAGCTTTACATGCAGCCGGTAAAAATCTACACAAACGGATTTTACAGCTATGGCGGGTTTATCGATTTCGACTCGGAAATCGACAATGCTGCGGACGGTATAGAAAATGTACTTAATTATTATAAGGACAACGAAGAACCGCTGAATGAAAACGGAGTGCTTTTAAATGATTTCAGCAATTCGGGTGGGTTTTTCAGCGCTTTTATGTTTACGGACAGTAACGGCGAGAAAAAGGAATTTCCTTATCCTTCAACCTCATACAATAATGATATGAGTAACGGTTTAGGTTCATATACATTTTCGAGCGGAGAACTCGTATGCGGCGATACAATCAGAATGTTGTTTTTTGATGACGGATATGGCTTTACATCTCCGGCAAATGATGATATAATAAAAGCAATCGGTGATTACTATGAATTGGCAAGTGAAAATCCGTCTGCCGTAAACAAAAATGTTACAGCTGCCTATGAGGCGGCATTGCAAGGCTTTTTCACGGATTCCGACACTTTGGCGGCTGATTTGAACAATGCAATGCAGTCATCATCACAGCCGAGCGGAAAATGCGAGCTTAAAATAACTCAGAATAACATTGCCGCAAACGGCAGCGCCGTTGTAAGCATTGAAAACGGAACAGATACCGTATATAACAATGCAGCGGTTATTCTTGCGGCATATGACAAGGATAATAAGCTTGTATGGGCAAAGCTGCAGAATAAAACAATCGGCTCGGGCAGTGTTACCGCACAGTTTAACGGACTTGAAAGCTCGGACAGCATAGTAACCGTCAAAGCGTTTGCATGGGATATGACAAGCTTAAAGGCTGTTACGGGCAGCGCTTCAAATTAAAAAATAATGCCTGCATCACAGGCGAAACGGAGGAGATACCATGAATAAAAAAAGACTTACAAGCCTGTTTCTGTCGCTTTGCATGCTTTTGGGCATGTTTACGGCTGTGGCAGCCGAAAGCGGAGCAGCACCGGAGCTTGTAGACGGAGCATACCTTATAGACAGCGCCGAGGATATGTTTTGGTTTGCTTCGGAGGTTAACGGCGGAAACAGAACGGCAAATGCCGTGCTGGAGGACGACATTGACCTGGGAGGAGAGCAGTGGACTCCTATCGGAGCAGGCTATGACTACAAAAATCTCGGCATTGACGGCAGCAGTGCATACTGCGGCACGTTTGACGGAAACGGCCACACCGTTTCGGGATTGTTTATCGAAACAAAAAAATATAAAAAGTTTGGTCAGAATCATTACGAAACGTATTGCCAGGGACTTTTCGGTATAATCGGAAAGAGCGGCGTTGTAAAAAATCTGACCGTTGACGGAAAGATTAATGCACGTGCGCAGGGCAATGAATACATAAGTGCGGCAAACTATGCCGGCGGTATTGCAGGCATAAACGCAGGACTTATTCTTAACTGTACGAATAATGCGGAAATAACGGCACACAGATATGTCGGCGGTATATGCGGTCAGGTGGGCGCACAGTTTTCGGACAAGGAACAGGTAAACGGCGAGGTAATAAGCGCCGTGAACAATGCGGACGTAACCGCTACCTCCGAAAGCTTTGCCGAGGTCGGCGGCATATGCGGACAGATTTCATGGGGTAAAATTTCCTACAGTGCAAACCACGGGGCGGTAAAAGCTCCCAACAGTGACGGTGACATGTACAGCGCTATGCGCGGTACAGCTGTCGGCGGCATCTCGGGAAACGATATAAGCGTTTCGGGAAGCTCGGCAATCGACCGTTGCTTTAATGACGGTAAAATCGGACTTACCGACGGAAACTATGTTTCGGGAATTATAGGTTTAAACCATTCGTGCGATGTTACGAATGTGTACAATGCAGGTGAGGTCATAGGCTACAATTGTACGGGCGCTCTTGCAGGCTATAAGCTTGGAGGAACAATCAAAAACGCGTATAACAGCGCGGCGGTAAATTCAAACAGCGGTTATGCGCTCATAGGCTCGTTAAGCGGCGCATCTGCCGACAATCTTTACAATATCGGTGACAATAAAAAGCTTGTTGCGGCGGAAAAGGATACCGATGATATAAGCAATGTTTTTGCCGTGGATACCGTTACGGCTGCGCAGCTTTCAGAGGCATTTGTCGATACGGAAAATCTTCCCGCTCTCGATTTCTCGGACGCTCCGACAACGGGCAGCTTTGACACCTCGGACGAAAAACCGTCCGAGGACGAATCGGGTTACTGGACGGCTCTTAAAGCAGAGAAATTTACGGGTGACGGCAGCAGTGAAAGCCCGTATGTTATCGAAAGCGCGGAGGAGCTTGCACTTCTGGCTTACCGTGTAAACCACGGTGAGGATATGACGGGCAGATACTTTGTTCTCGGCACGGATATTGACCTCACGGGCGCAAAGTGGAAGCCGATAGGCAAAGCCGAAGCCTATCTTGAAAATAAATATACCGGAAAAGCGTTCAACGGCGTATTTGACGGAAAAAATCATTCAATAACAGGACTTGACGTATCGGAAAACGGCTATCTTTCTGGATTGTTCGCAATTGCGGAGGATAAGGCGGTTATAAAAAATCTTTCCGTATACGGCAGTGTTGAAAACACAAATACGGACGGCTACGGAACTGCGGCGGCGGTTTGTGCCGTAAACTACGGACTTATATCCAACTGTAAAAACCATGCCGAGGTAACAAGCGTAAACTGCGGCGGCGGAATTGTCGGCCGGAACGGTGCGGTAAACAAAACTGTAACAAGCAGTGTGATTACGCAGTGCGAAAACCGCGGCAGTGTAAACGGTGCGAAAGAGTCGGGCGGAATTGCCGCCTATAGCTCGGGTACTGTGACAAAGTGTGCAAATAAATCGGACGTAACCTCAAATGACGGCTATGCCGGAGGTGTTGTCGGCTACAATTACGAGGGCAGTATTCTTCTGGACAGCTGTTACAATACGGGCGCCGTTACGGGCGCTGCCTATGCCGGAGGTATTTCGGGCAAGTCCTATAACTGCGATATTACAAATTCATATAATGCAGGAAAGATAACCGCAAAATATCCCGGCGGCATACTCGGCTTTACGGTAAGCGGCTATCTTGTTAAAAACTGCTACTATCTTAACGATACCGCTCCCATGCCTTACGGCGAAAACTCGGGAACGGGATTTGAAACAAAAACCGAACGTGAGCTTAGCGCATTGTCGGCAAAGCTCGGAAAAGCATTTGTAAGCTCGGAAAAATTCCCTGTTCTCACATGGGAGGTAAACGGTGCGGATGATATTACGGAAAAGCCGTCAAACGGCGGCGGCACGGGCGGCGATACAAACGTTCCCGAAGATACGGAAAAAGCTCCGCAGTATTCGTCGGAGGGTAACTGGAGCGATTTTGCCGAGGCTTTCGGCGGCAGCGGCGAGGCTGACAATCCGTACACGGTTTCATCTGCGGCACAGCTGGCATATCTTGCAAATGAAGTCAATTCGGGAAACAGCTTAAAGGATAAATATTTTGAATTGACAGCCGATATTGACCTGACGGATAAATTCTTTACACCGATAGGTGTGTCGGAAAGTACTCCGTTTTCGGGAATCTTTAACGGCGGCGGCCATGAAATAACAATAAACACCGAAAACACGGCGGTGAGCGGTCTGTTCGGCTTTACGGACGGCGCACGTATTTCAATGCTCGGAGTATCGGGAATTTCCAATGCGTCGGAAACGGCGGGCGGACTTATCGGCACCGCAAAGAACACAAGCGCTGAAAACTGCTACTCAAATGTATTTGCATACGGCGGCAGTCATGCCGGAGGATTTATCGGCAGAGCATTGAGCGGAACGTCGGTAACAAACTGCTATGCCGGCGGCAAGGCGGCGGCGGAAAAATCGGGCACAATGTTCGGATTTTTCGCAAACGGTGTTTCGGCAAACAATCTGTTTTACAGAATTGCCGGTACTGACGAAGCAATCGGCGAAAACGGCTCAACAAATACAACCGTTGCACTCGGAAAAACAAGCGAATACATGCAGTCCGACCTGTTTGCGGACGATTTGTGGCTCGTAAGAGAAAAAACGGTTGACGGCGAAAAGGTTGAAGTACCGCCTGTATTTGCAGTGGGAGAAAAGTTCCCCGTTCTTGGCACAGGTTTCACGGACTGCAAAATAATATCGGTTAAAATAAATGCTCCCGGTAAACGTCTCGAATCAGGTGCAAAGCATATGTTTACCCTTACGGTATGCGGAAAAAATCTTGCAAAATCGGAAAATGCCGTATGGAGCAGTGACAATGCGGATACGGTTATAGCGGTTAAAGATAAAACAACGGCAGACATCACATTTAACGGCACAAATACAAGCGTAACCGTAACGGCGGCTGTCGGCGGTCTGTCGGACAGCGTTACGGTATCGGTAAAGGATTCACTCTGGAGCGGAAAAGGCACCGAAACCGAGCCTTACATAATATCATCGCTTGATGATATGAAAACCCTTGCCGAAAGCGTAAATTCGGGAAACAGCTACAAGGGTGTGTACTTTGCCCTTGCGGACGATGTCGATTTAACGGACGATGACGCTTTCGGTTCAATCGGATATTGGGACGGCTTGTGTTCGGACGATGACGGTCAGTGGTTCGAGTCCGATAAAAACCGTGCTTTCGAGGGCGTGTTTGACGGAAACGGCCATTCGGTTAAAAATGCCGTATTTTATGCGCAGAACAGCTTTTACGGTATGTTTGCGTATATCGGTAAAGACGGTGTTGTAAAAAATCTTAATATTGACGCTTCAAACAGATTTACCGCGCATAACAACGTAACAAACGTGAGTGCGCTTTGCGGCGTAAATGCCGGACGTATCGAAAACTGTACCGTTAGTGCCGATTACAATTTCACGGCAGCAGATGTACGGATGCTTTCGGGAATTTCGGGCTTGAACTACGGCACAATTGCGGATTGTAAGAACACATCGGATATGACCGAATCGGGAACGGCAAAGAGCGGTATCACGGGCGCTAACTACGGCACCGTGTCCGGATGTGAAAACAGCGGAAGCATAAGCAATGCGACATACGGCGGCGGAATTGCTGCCGAAAACCGCAGCGGTGCAGGCGCTGCCATCTCATTCACGGATAAGTACAGAGATATTGTCTTGAACGGTGAGATTAAAAACTGTGTGAACACGGGCAGCGTGTCGGCAAATGCGGACACAGGCGGAATTGCTGCCGATAACTACAGCGGCGGACTGATTTCGGAATGTGAAAACAGAGCGGATATTACCGGATATATGACGGGCGGTATCGCCGGACGCGCATCGGGCTGCTACGAAAAGGGCGGAATAAAATACTGCAAAAACAGCGGAAACATAACCGCAAACGGTTCATACGGCGGAGGTATTGTCGGAGAACTGATAAACGGACTTGTTTACTTCGGCGAAAACAGCGGAAATGTAAACGGCGCGGAATTTGCCGGAGGTATTGTCGGAAGAAACTACAGCTCAACAAACATAGGCGCAGCTGCGGTTGATTTCTCAAACAACAGCGGAAGCATTAAGGCTGAAACGGCGGCAGGTATTGCGGCATATTACCAGGACGAAAGCGGAAAGTGCCATGTGCGCTACAGCTACAATTCGGGTGAGGCGCAGTACGGCATTATCGGAAAGGTCAACTCAAGATATGATTTGGACGGAGTTGTCCTCGAAAATTACTGCTTAAGCGGTAAATCCGAAAAAGGTGAGGACGGCATAAACGGAATTACCTTTATAACCGAGGAACAGCTTAAAGAATATCCGACGGATTCCGCAAGCATAGCGGTTGACAGCGACAACATCAAGGTGAACGAAAGCACTGCGGTAAAAGCCGACACAGAGGTTTACAGCAGTGATGAAAGCATCGTAACTGCCGAAAACGGTGTCGTAACAGGCAATGGCATAGGCCGTGCATACCTGTATACAAAGTCAAATCCGTATACATATGCCGCAGTTATAATGAATGTTGAGGAGGACGAGTCAAGCGCGGCAAAGATAACCGTAAGCTTCCGCCTTATAGGCGAGGAAAATCTCGGTACCGGCTTTGTGCTTGATAAAAACACCCCGAATACATATAAAACATGGATTCCCACAACAAAATATACCGTTAAGGCAGGCAGCACCGTAAAGGACGTATTCAAAACGGCTCTTGATGATGCCGGACTCAGATGCAGAGGTCTGGAAAGCGGATATATCAGTTCGATACAGTCGCCCGAGGGCTACTGGCTCGGTGAATTTTCAAACGGGAAATATTCGGGCTGGATGTACACAATAAACGGTTCTCACCCGGCTTTGGGACTTGATGAATATAAGCTTACGGGCGGTGAGGAAATAATCTGGCACTATGTTGACGATTACCGTCAGGAGGTTGCGGACTGGAGCGACGGCGGTACGGTCGGAGATAATTCACTGCATAACCGCTGGCTTGCCGCCGCAGACAAGACTGATGATAACAGCGGCAATAACGGCGGAAATACAACAGGTGGAAGTACGTCGGGCGGCAGCGTTTCGCCGTCAAAGGACGACAGTAAAACCGATTCCGAAGCGAAACCCGGACAAAGCGCATTTAATGTGTTTAATGATGTAAAAGCGGATGCGTGGTATTATGACGCGGTACGCTATGCATATGAAAACAAGCTTGTGAACGGAATTTCCGAAACGGAATTTGCCCCCGAAGAAAAGCTTACGAGAGCAATGCTCGTAACAATGCTTTACAGAGCCGAAAACGAACCCGATGCGGAAAAGGCGGAGTTTGCGGATGTAAATGAAGGTGCATGGTATTACAATGCCGTTGCATGGGCAAAGAAGAACGGTATTGTAAACGGAATTTCCGAAACGGAGTTTGCGCCCGATATGAATATCACGCGTGAGCAGACAGCGGCGATAATATACCGCTATGCTTCGCTGAAAGGGTATAACATGGCGGCGGGCGAAAGTACGGATATTCTTTCATATACGGATTATGCGGATATTTCCGAATATGCCGTAACACCGCTTAAATGGACATCGGGCATGGGCATTATGACCGGAAAAACGAAAGAAACAATAAATCCGTCGGATTTATCGACACGTGCCGAAATTGCGGCAGTGCTTATGAGACTGCTTATAGTAAAATAGAATTACAAGAAAATGGGGCTGTTTAAAAAGTCAATTGACTTTTTAAACAGCCCCTTATCCTCTTTTCGGCAATAAATTAAAAAAAACGCAAAAATTTTTCTTGACTCTAGCGCGCTAAAGTGGTACAATATTAAAGAAATAAATTTTGAAGGATTTTTTTATGCCGCCGAGGGCGGCGGAAAGGGAGATTATTATGAAAAAAATATTATCTGTTATAGCGGCATGCGCTATGCTTGTAACAATGACCGCATGCGGTGCAAAAACAAATACCGCTGCGACAAAGACATCGGACGTACCTGCCGTTTCATCGGATTTGGAATACATAAAGAATAACGGAAAAATGGTTATAGGCTATACGGTGTACGAGCCTATGAACTACACAAACGAGAGCGGCGAATTTGTCGGCTTTGATACGGATTTCGCAAAGGCTGTATGCGAAAAGCTGGGTGTTGAGCCCGAATTTGTCGAAATCAACTGGGATACAAAGGAAACGGAACTCAGCGCAAAGAGCATTGACTGTATCTGGAACGGATTTACGATTACGGACGAAAGAAAAGAAAATCTTGCATTTACCGATCCTTATATAGAAAACAAGCAGGTTGTTGTAATAAGAGCAAAAGATGCCGATAAGTATACATCAACCGAAAGCTTAAAGGCTGCAAATCTTGTTGCGGAAATAGAATCCGCCGGTGAGGATACAATAAAGAATGATGAAAATCTGAAAAATGCCAATTACGTTGCCGTAAACAAGCAGACTGACGGACTGCTGGAGGTTAAGTCGGGTACTGCCGATGCGGTTGTTCTTGACTATACTCTTGCCTCGGCAATGGTAGGAGAGGGAACAAGCTACAGCGATTTGAAGATTATAGATAATCTCGATCTTAACGTTGAAGAATACGGCATTGGCTTCAGAAAGGGCAGTGATGCCGCGGCAGAAGTCAATAAGATAAGAAAAGAGCTTGTTGCCGACGGAACCATGGAAAAGATTGCCGAAAAATATGACTTGCAGGCAATTCTTATAAAAGAATAAAAGCTTTGATATATTGTGTGCCGCCGTCTCTTTAAGGGACGGCGGTATATGTCGTTGAAAGGATAATAATATGGAATTTTTAAGCGTAACGCTTACCTTGCTTGGCGGCTTTAAAACCACGCTGCTTATATTTTTACTGACGCTTGCCATGTCGCTGCCGCTGGGACTTATTCTCACATTCGGCTCTATGAGCCGTTTCAAGCCGCTTAAGTGGCTGGTGAAAACCTTTGTGTGGATAATCCGCGGTACACCGCTGATGCTTCAGATTATAATTGTTTTCTACGGTCCCGGTCTTTTGTGGGACGCAGATGCAATGCCGCGTCTCACCGCGGTGCTTATTGCGTTTGTGGTGAACTACAGCGCCTACTTTTCCGAAATATACCGCGGCGGTATCGAATCTATATCGGTAGGTCAGTATGAGGCGGGGCAGGTATTGGGAATGACAAAGGCACAGGTGTTCTTTAAGGTCATTCTTTTCCAGGTAATAAAAAGAATTGTACCGCCGATGAGCAATGAAATAATAACTCTTGTAAAGGATACATCACTTGCGCGAATAATTGCCGTTGAGGAAATCATAATGGTTGCACAAAGGTATATATCCGCAAAAGCGCTTATATGGCCGTTGTTTTATTCGGGTGCGTTTTACCTTTTGTTCAGCGGTATACTGACACTGCTTTTCGGATATATCGAGAAGAAAATGAACTATTACAGAGCATAGGAGGAATCGGCATGCCTATTTTGGAAGTGAAAAATATTAAAAAAAGCTTCGGCAAAACCGAGGTTCTCAAGGGCGTCAGCTTTTCCATGGAAAAGGGAGACGTTGTGGCGGTTATAGGCTCGTCGGGCGGCGGAAAGACAACGCTTCTGCGCTGTATAAACTTTCTGGAAACGGCAACGGGCGGTCAGATTTTTGTTGACGGAGAATGTATTTTCGATGCCGCATCGCAAAAAAAGCTTACCGCGGCGCAGCAAAGAGCGCGTCAGCTTAATTTTGGAATGGTTTTTCAGCAGTTTAATCTGTTTCCGCAGTATAATGCGCTTACTAATGTAATGCTTGCTCCTATTCTTATGGCAAAGGAGCGTCCCGATTACAAGGCAGATAAAAAGAAAATCCATGCGGAAATAGAAGCAAATGCAAGAGCACTGCTCGAAAGAGTGGGCTTGGGTGATAAGCTCTTAAACTATCCCTGTGAGCTTTCCGGCGGACAGCAGCAGCGAGTATCGATTGCTCGTGCGCTGGCGCTTAACCCGAAAGTCTTATTTTTTGACGAGCCTACATCGGCACTCGATCCGGAGCTTACCGGCGAAATTTTAAAGGTAATAAAGGATTTGGCGGCAAAAAATATTACAATGGTTATAGTAACGCATGAGCTGGAGTTTGCGAAAAGTGCGGCAGACCGGATACTCTTTATGGACGGCGGCGAGGTGCTGGAGGACGGTTCCCCGTCTGAAGTTATTGACAATCCCAAGAATGACAGAACAAGAGAGTTTATGAGTAAAATGCTTTAACGATATCTGTAAAAATTGTAACATCACTGTATAAAACAAATGTGTGCATGAATATTTTTTGTAAAGAACTGTTAAAACGTGAAAACTAATGTAATTTTTTTTAATTAATTGTAAATTAAACTTTAAAAAATTGTTCTGATTTCGGAGCAATTTTTTTAATGAATAAGATATA
>CAJKHT010000066.1 GCA_905199755.1 uncultured Eubacteriales bacterium
TTTATAACATCGGGCAAAATTATCTCCTGCTTCACGGCAGCTCCTCCCAAGCTAAGATTTCTAAAAAAATAGATAAGATTATATATATTAATTAGCATAAAAAGCATTTATAATATAAATATATCTAAATTTTATCATATGATAATGATTTAGTCAACATAAAAAAAAGAAAAGGAAGGATAATTTATGAAAATAACCTGGCTCGGTCAGGCAGGACTGCTCTTTGAAACCGGAGGGAAACGGATAATCGTCGATCCGTATTTGTCCGACAGCGTTGAAAAAATCAACCCAAAGAACAAGCGCCGCATGCCGATTGACAACAGCTATCTGAAAATTCGCCCCGATGTGCTTATTCTTACGCACAATCACCTCGACCATGCCGATCCCGACACTCTGCCGCATTATCTTAATAATGACGGCGAAATACTTGTTCTTGCTTCCGGCTGTGCATGGCAGGAGGTCAGAAAGTACGGCGGCAATCACAATTATGTTATGTTTAACCGCCACACACACTTTACATATGACGATATTGAGTTCCGTGCGGTAAAAGCGGAGCATTCCGATGAACATGCAATAGGCGTAATTATGCACGCTGAGGGTAAAAATTACTACATCACCGGCGACACGCTGTATAATGATGAAATATTCGGTGATATAAACTGCGGTATAGATGCTGTATTTCTTCCGATAAACGGAGTCGGAAACAACATGAATATAACAGATGCCGCACGCTTTGCCGAAAAAATCAATGCAAAAAAGGCTGTTCCCGTACACTGGGGACTTTTCGACAGTCTTGATCCGAACAGCTTTAGCTTTGCAAAAAAGGTTATTCCGTCAATTTACAAGGAGGTAATTTTATGAAAGTAACAGATATTAAAACCTTTGCGGTCGATTGCTTCAGAACAAACTGGGTATTCGTAAAGGTATATACCGACGAGGGCATAGACGGCGTCGGTGAAGCTACGCTCGAATACAAAGAAAAAGCACTTATAGGTGCGGTAGAGCATATAAAGGAATATCTTGTCGGCAAAAATCCGCTCGATATTGAAAAGCATTGGCACGGCATTTACCGTGACGCATACTGGCGCGGCGGCGCAGTGCTGATGTCCGCACTGTCAGCGGTTGAGACCGCATTATGGGACATTCTCGGCAAAAGCCTTAACGTCCCCGTTTATCAGCTGATGGGCGGCAAGGTCAACGATAAGGTTCGCATATATGTCAACGGCTGGTTTGCCGGCGCAAAAGAACCCGAAGAATTCGGCGAAAAGGCAAAAATTGCCGTAAAAAAAGGCATTACCGCGATGAAATGGGACCCGTTCGGCAAGAGCTACCTTGATATATCCAACAAGGATTTGGACAAGGCACTGCGATGCGTGGACGAAGTAAGAAAAGCAGTCGGAAATGAAGTTGATTTGCTTATAGAAGGTCACGGACGCTTTAATATTCCCACAGGTATAAAAATTGCCAAGGAGCTTGAACAGTTTAAGCCCATGTTCTTTGAAGAACCCACTCCTCCCGATAATCTTGACGCATTAAAAGCTGTCAAGGATAAATCACCGGTTGCAATCTCGGCAGGAGAACGCTTATACACCAGATGGGATTACAAGCGCATGTTTGATTTAATGGCAGCCGACTACATACAGCCGGACATTTCGCACGCAGGCGGTATTATGGAGCTTAAAAAGATTGCCGCGGAGGCAGAATGCAGATACATTCCGTTCGCACCGCACAATCCGTCAGGTCCCGTCGCAAATGCGGCAACATTGCAGCTTGCGGCAAGCTGCCCGAATTTCTGTATTCTTGAAATTATGTATTCCGATGTTGATTACAGAAAAGATGTGACAACGGAGGCGCTTGAATACAAGGACGGCTACATGACCATCCCCGATAAGCCGGGACTCGGAATAGAAATAAACGAAGAAGAATGTTTAAAGCACCCATACAAGCCGCACACATTAAGGCATTATACCGGGGCACTTACAGACATTCGTCCCCCGAAAACAGAATTTTATTTTTAATGAAAGAAGGATTGATTGATTATGCATAAAGCAGTATTTGTAACAGGCGGCACGGTCGGAAGCGGTCTCGCAATTGCATCACGTTTTGCCAAAGAAGGATATGATGTGTTTATTACCAGCCGCAGCGGCGAACGTGCCGAAGCGGCGGCAGACGGAATTTCACAAAAATACGGTGTATTTGCCAAAGGCTACGCGCTTGATATAAGAGACGAGGACAGAGTTAAAGAGATTTTCAATGATATTGATGCACAGGAACGTTTTGTTGAAACAGTATGCCTGAATTCCGCCGATATGGGATTCGGAAAAGACCCGGCAAAGGGCATGCCGATGTTTGAGTGTTCAATCGAGGAGTTTCAAAGAGTATTCGAAACAAATCTTGTATGGAATTTCATGATTATACGCCAGGCGGCTTTAAGAATGAAAGAGCATCACAAGGGTGCGGTTGTATTCATCAGCTCCAACACGGCATACCGTGCAATTCCCAACAGAATTGCCTACAGCACATCAAAGGGAGGAATTAACGCAATGTCACGCGCACTTGCCGTAGACCTCGGTCCTTACGGAATACGCTCCAATGTTGTGCTCCCCGGCACAATCAAAACTCAGAGATGGCATGAAATGGGTTCAAAGCAGATTGTAAACGGCACTCTGACTCCCATAGGCGACATATCTGATTTTGAGGATATTGCAAATGCGGCATGGTATCTCGGCAGTGATGAATCCAAAAACGTTACCGGTACCGAAATCACAGTAGACGGCGGCATGAGCTGTCAGCTCTATCCGCAGATTTTAAACGATTTAAAAAGAAAAGCAATGGAAGATGAAAACTAAACAAAAAAACTCCTGCCCGATGTTTTCATCGGCAGGAGTTTTTTTAAAGCTTTTTTACCGTTTCTTCAAATTCTTCACGTGTCATCAGACGGTTTATAACGTCAAGCAGCATATTTGCGGATATTTTTGACGGTACTCCCATAAGCGCCGCCATTTTATCTCTCTTTTCCGCACTTCCGCTGCCGCCGGAAAGCCCCGCAAAAAACATGTCAGCCTTTGTTATGCCGCCGACGCTTTTGGGAGCTTTTCCGCTGCCGTCAACAGTGCAGCCTGCATTTACAAGCGCCTCCATGATAGTTTTTTCGTCAATACCCTCGACTCCCAAAAGTCCTTCCTTGCCCGGAGTGCGCTTTCTGCGTTCCTTGCCCTTTATATCGGGTACATATGCATGCAAAACCGTACCGACGGTTACACTTTGCTTGATAAAGTTCCGTATTTTAAAGCCTGCGCTGTCGGAATCGGTAAGAATAACAATACCTGTCTTTTCCGCAAGATTTCTTATGCTTTCAATCAGCTTTTTGTTTTTAAACACGGAAAATCCATGTGTTGTGAGTATCGGAGTCTCTATAAAACCGCTGAGTTTGATTTTATCGTAAGTTCCCTCAACAATAATTGTTTCCTTTATCTTATACATGGCAAATGTCCTTTATTTTGTGTATATATTTATAAAACCGTCCGTTTTTTCAACGGTATATCCGTCTGCGGCAGCTAAATCCTCAACCGCAATACAAGGCGCATAACATGTCAGCAGACTGTCTATATATACGTTATCCGTCTTAACACCGTCTACGGTTACATTATATATTCCGTTATACACATCATAAATGTGTTTCAGATCGGTATATGAATATGTTTCCGGCTTATCATAATCCTCCGGCACATTTTTCAAAGGCACGGCAGGCTTTTTTATCTCAACATCATTTCCGTTATAAATCACCTCAAAACCGCAGTGCTGCAAGTCATCTGCCGAAATATACGTTTTTCCGTTATCGGCAAGAAATGAATTTATATTTTTATGATTTACCGCCGTAATCACAGATGTACCATAAATTTCACCGACAGGCTCACCTATATTATCAGGCAATGCACCTCGCATAACAAACATATTATATCCGAATGCTTTATTAAGATATTCCAGATTTATAAGCACATGTCCGCGGTATTCATACACCGGCACATCGGCTGTTTCTCCGTTTACAAGAACGGTCGCCTTTAAAGGAAAAATAACATTCGCTGCGCTACCGTTTGCTGCACCGCTTGCCTCATAATATACCTTTGTTTTTCCGACAGTATCAACGGAAATATCCTTAAGGCTCAGTGTATCTCCGTAGAATTCTGCCGTAAGCCCTGCTGTTTCGGCAAGCTGCGATATTTCCAGACACAAGCCGTCATGACTTATGCCGTCCACCCATGTTATCAAAGGTTCTTCTTTCGGATTTTTGTACAAGCTGTAACCCATCGGAAAATATCCTCCGATAACATTCAATCTGTCGCCCGCAATTTCATAGGTACCCATATCGGTTGTGATATTGTCGCCTGGGTGAATTGCAGAAAGCTCCACCTTTCGTTCCCGGTCATTCCATACGGTTTTAACGCATGCCGCCGAATACCCAATATCGCTATGTATATTACCGTCACGGCTTGTACGCTTTTCCATGCTGCCCATATCTTCCGTTACAAGCATAGTACTTCCGTTTATATTATAGGTTTCCTGATACACTCCGTTTAAATAACACACAATATCGGTTTCAAGATATTCTCCTATAATATCGCCCGGATTTCCGTTTACGTTTTTTGCCGTCTGCGGCAGACTGTCCGGTCGGCGTATCGTCACAATATCCGCTTTTCTTTTTTCCTCGTCAAACGTAACCTCAAACCCGTAATCACGCAAATCGGCAGCCTTTATGACGGTTTTTCCGCCTATATTATATGAAGCAATCGGCGCACCGTCCATATAAGCGAGTATATCTGTGGCATAAACGTTTCCGATTGCAGCGCCCACCTCGGCATGAGCGGTAATTCCGCATACTGTCGCAAAAAGTGCTGAAAAAAATATTACTTTTCTAATCATTTTTAACTGTTCCTTTCCGTGCCATGAGGCACAAAACTTAAGGCTGAAAGAAAATCGCTCAGAATGCTGCTTTGCAGCGAGCGGTGCTGTACACCGATACCGCCCCGAGCAAAAAGTTGTGCCATGGGCGATTTTATTCAGACTTATAACCGTTCCTTTCAAGAAATTTCATATCTTCTTCCGTTAAATCCGCTTTTTCAAGCATATCTGGGCGCTTTTTTAATGTATTTAAAAGCGACTGTTCTCTTTTCCATTTTTCAATATTTGCATGATGTCCCGAAATCAATATTTCGGGGATTTCATGTCCGTTCCATATCGGCGGACGCGTATACTGCGGATACTCAAGCAATCCGTTAAAATGCGACTCATTCTCATACGAACCCTCATTTGCAAGCACACCCGGAATAAGACGCGACACCGTATCTATAACCGCCATTGCCGGAAGTTCTCCCCCTGTCATTACAAAATCCCCCAATGACAGCTCCATATCCGCGATTTCATCAAGCACCCTTTGGTCTACCCCCTCATAATGACCGCATAAAATCACAATATGCTCTTCCTTTGACAATTCCACTGCTGTTTTCTGATTAAATACTTTTCCCTGCGGCGACATATATATTGTGAGCGGCTTTTTTTCACAATCCGCCGTAACGGACTTATATGCATCATACACCGGCTGCGCCTGCATTAACATTCCGCCGCCTCCGCTGTAGGGATAATCATCTACCTTACGATGCTTATTAAGCGTGAAATCGCGAATATCGGTAAAATTCATCTCTATAATTCCTTTTTCCCGCGCACGTCCTATTATGCTGTCACCCAAAACAGCATCAAACATTGACGGAAAAAGTGTTAAAACATCAATTTTCATGCATTTAATCATCCAATCCCTCGGGTATTTTTACAATAACCCGTTCATTTTCCAAATCCACCGTTATCACATCATCAATAACGGGCAGAAGAAGATTTTTCTTGCCCTCGCGCTTTATGTCATAAATGTCATTTGCTCCGGTGTTAAATATATCAACAACCGTTCCGACTGCATTTCCCGACTCATCAACCGCCGCAAGACCTATTATGTCGGCTATATAATATACCCCATCCGGCAATTCACCCAAAGCATCGCGGTCTATATATACGGTTTGATTTTTAAGCTTTTCAGCCTCCTCAATCGAAGAAATCTGATTGAATTTTACTATCAGATTGTTTTTCTGATATTTCAGCCGTTCTATATCAAGGCGAACATCGCCTGTTTTTTTCTTTATAAAAACATAGTCAATCTCCTCAAAGGTTTGCGGCGAATCTGTCCACGGAACAAGCTTTACCTCGCCCCTTAACCCGTGAGTATTTACTATTTTCCCTGCTTCAAGATAATTCATAGTCCTGTCCTCCATAAAGACAAAAGAGGTTTTCTGTCCGAAAACCCCCTTAAATCATACGATTTCAACCGCCGCTTTTTTATTTTCTCTGCTTGCGGCAGCCTTTACAACAGTTCTGATTGCTTTCGCAATTCTTCCCTGCTTGCCAATAACCTTGCCCATATCGCTTTCGGCAACACGAAGCTCTAAAGTTATTGAATCATCTTCGTTGTTTACCTCTGTAACGGAAACCTGTTCGGGGTAATCAACAAGAGACTTGGCTATAATTTCCAATACTTCTTTCATCAGCCTTGCCCTCCGCTATTAGATAATATTCGACTTCTTCAAAAGAGCCTTTACAGTATCTGTAGGCTGAGCACCGTTACCAATCCATTTCTTTGCAGCCTCTGCATCTATATTGATTTCAGCGGGATCTGCAAGCGGATTAAATGTGCCGATTTCTTCAATAAATCTACCATTTCTGGGATATCTTGAATCTGCAACTACAACTCTGTAGAAAGGAGCCTTTTTAGCACCCATTCTTCTTAATCTGATTTTTACTGACATGATTTCACCTCCTGAATATGGTTGCTTGTATATGAAAAGCCATAGGCTTTTTATACCTTATCTGTTTTTACGAAGCCTTTTGAGCATTTTGCTCTGCTTTATTCCCGAAAATTGCTTCATCATTTTCTGCATCTGCGCAAACTGCTTTAACAGCTGATTTACGTCCTGCACACGCGTACCGCTTCCCTTTGCAATTCTTACCTTTCGGTTTGCACCGATTATTGACGGTTTTCTGCGTTCTTCAACGGTCATTGACTGTATAATTGCTTCTATGTGAAGCATTCTCTTCTCATTTTCGACTGTATCAACCTGGTCAAGGATTTTTTTGTCCACACCGGGCAGCATGCCGATTATCTGCGAAAACGAACCCATTTTCTTTATCTGGCGGAATTGCTCCAAAAAGTCGTCCAAATCAAATTCCTGCTTTCGGATTTTAGCCTCAAGCTCCGCCGCCTTTTTTTCATCTATTGTCTCCTGTGCTTTATCAATAAGAGTAAGTACATCGCCCATACCGAGTATTCTCGATGCCATTCTGTCCGGGTGGAATTGTTCCAAATCTCCCAGCTTTTCGCCTATTGATGCAAATTTTATCGGTTTTCCCGTAACCTGCTTTACCGACAGTGCCGCACCGCCGCGCGTATCACCGTCCAGCTTTGAAAGAATAACACCGGTTACATCAAGCTGTTCATTAAAGGTTTTTGCTACATTTACCGCATCCTGACCTGTCATTGCATCGACAACAAGCAGAATTTCCGACGGTGATGTCTGCGCCTTTATATCGCTTAATTCGCGCATCAGCTCTTCATCTATATGCAAGCGTCCCGCCGTATCTATAATAACGGGATCGTTACCGTGCTTTATCGCATGCTCAACAGCTTCCTTTGCGATTTTTACGGGGCTTACATCTGTTCCCATCGAAAATACGGGAACCTGTATCTGACCGCCCAAAACCTCCAGCTGTTTTACGGCGGCAGGTCTGTACACGTCACACGCAACCATAAGCGGACGCTTATTCATCGTCTTTGTAAGATTCAGCGCAAGCTTTGCCGTTGCCGTGGTTTTACCCGCTCCCTGCAAACCGCACATCATAATAACCGTAGGCGGTTTTGATGAAAATTCCAGTCTTGACGCCTCTCCGCCTATCATCTGAGTAAGCTCGTCATTTACGATCTTCACAAGCTGCTGCGCCGGAGTAAGCGACTCGAGTATCTCCTGTCCCAATGCCTTTTCGGATACCGCTGCCACAAATTCCTTTACAACTTTAAAATTTACGTCAGCCTCCAGAAGAGCCAGCTTAATTTCACGCATGGCATCCTTTATGTCTTTTTCGTTCAGTTTACCTTTTCCGCGCATTTTCTTAAATACGCCCTGCAGTTTTTCGCCAAGGCTTTCAAATGCCATTATTAAGGACTCCTTTCCGCTTATATTTCCTCGGATAAATTCCGCGATATTTCCTTTAAGCGCTCAATCTCGGTGCTGTTACTGTCATTTTTCAGCCTGTCAATTATCTCGTTCATTTCACCGATTTGCTTTGTTATATCGCCAAAGCGCTTGACAAGCCCCAATTTTTCCTCATATCCGTTAAGTAGCCTTTCACCTTTCTTTATAAAATCCCTTGCTCCCTGACGGCTTATCATGCTTTCCTCGGCAATCTCCGCCAGCGACAAATCCTGATTATAGTACATATCCAGCGCATCGTATTGTTTTTCCGTAAGAAGCTGACCGTAAAAATCCATCAGCATGATGATTTTCATGTTCTTTTCCATGCAAGCGCCTCCGTGGTGTAAAGCTTTTTAACTTGACAGATGCTATTATACATTAATTTACGTCATTTGTCAATAGTTTTTTTAATATTTTTTATCTTGTACCAATATAGTGTTATTTTTACGTTTAGGGTTGACATTTCACGCGTAAAATGCTATAATACCGATAATAGCGGTGCAGTATCCTAGTCAGTTCTGTTTTGCGGAAAGCGGGCCTAAAAATCCGCAAAATGGCACATCGATGAAGTTTCTGGTGTCTGAGCTTTGAACGCCCAGTTCGGGGCGGATGCTGGGAGTTAAGGCTGCGGGGCAGCTTCCAATGGCATGGATTCCTTGACCCCGCTTCCGCGGAGGCCTGCGACTGTGGGTGCCGTTGCTTTACGGCATAAGCATTTACGGCGCAGGGGAAAACCTGTATTGCGGTTAGTAGCCCCCTAAATTTCGGGGAGTGAATGCTGTGTGCAGCGTAGCCAGCCTTGAGTGGGTTTGGCGGATAGGTGAGCAGCCGGTTTCGTGGCAGCGTACGAGCCCGGTTACGGTATCGCACCTTGAAACCTCTCTCTGCAAAAAAGGATAAGCAAAACAAAGGCTGTTTGGGAAAACCTCTAGGCTGTCGATTATTCGGGCGGATACGGGATTGCAGTACGGACTCAGTGGCAATCAGGGAACGTTTTTATACGTGGTTGTCTTTAAAGGGAAACCACTGTTTTGGCAACAATTCAGCAGACAATCGGGAAAGCCTTCCTGACCTAAGCCGTAAACTTTACCGTATCCGCTGCCCTATACCAATTATACCGCAACCGACAAAAGCTCCGTTTAACCGCACAATACGGCAGTTAAATCAGAAGCTTTTTAATTTTAACCTTTAAGGATTGATACATAAATTGAAAACAAATAAAAAATTCAAAGTTCCGCGCCCCGATACGAATGTGTCTGTTTCACATTCATGGGCGCTTACGGTAACGGCTGTATCTTTTGTGCTGTCCGTAACCTTCGGTGTCATAACCACCACAATGCTTGACAGTATCGCCCTTGCATGGGCGTTTGTTTTGCTGTTTGCCATTGTTGCGATAAATATACTGTTTGACCTCATAGGCACTGCAGTAATGAATGCCGAGGAGGCTCCGTTTCATTCGCTTGCGTCGCGCCGGGCAAAGGGCGCTTCAAAAAGCATTTTTATAATCCGTCATGCACCGCAGATTACAAGTCTGTGCTGTGATATTATAGGAGATATAGCCGGAATTATATCCGGTTCGGCAACCGCGGTAATAGCGGAGGAGCTTGTCCGCACATTCTCTTGGGAAGGAATTTTGCCGAGCCTGCTCCTCACAGGGCTTGTAAGTGCACTCACCATAGGCGGAAAAGCAGTCTTTAAAGGTATTGGAATGCGAAACGCAAATTCTGTTGTGTTCACGGTGGGAAAGGCTGCCGATATATTCAAAAGATAATGACTCCGGGGTGATTACTATATGAAAAAACTGATAAGCAATATAAATTCGCCGAAGGATATAAAAGAACTGAATACCGATGAGCTTAATTCTCTCGCCTCGAATATACGTGCATTTCTTATTGACAGCGTTTCCAAAACAGGCGGTCACCTGGCTTCAAATCTGGGGATTGTGGAGCTTACTCTCGCAATACATAAGGTTTTTGACATTCCGCGTGACAAAATAGTATTTGATGTAGGGCATCAGTCTTATGTTCACAAGCTTATCACCGGCAGACGCGAGGATTTTTCTTCTCTGCGCAAATTCGGCGGCATTTCGGGATTTCCGAAAACAAATGAAAGTCCCTGTGATTCGTTTAACACAGGTCACAGCTCTACCTCGATTTCAGCCGCACTTGGCATGGCACGTGCGCGTGACCTGAATAAGGATAACTACAATATAATCGCACTTTTCGGAGACGGTGCACTCACCGGCGGCATGATGTACGAAGCAATGAATGATGCCGGACACTCAAAGACTCCGCTTATACTTATATTAAACGACAATGATATGTCTATCTCAAAAAACGTGGGGGCAGTCGCAAAGCATCTGCGCAAGCTGCGCACCACTCAATTATATTTTAAATCGAAATATGCTGTTGAAAAAATACTCGATGCCATTCCTCTTATCGGCTCACCGTGCGCAAGGCTTATACGCCGTATCAAGCGCAATATAAGAAGAATTGTCCTCCCCACAACAATGTTTGATGATTTGGGATTTAACTATATAGGACCTGTTGACGGTCACAACCTCAATACTCTTATCACATGTCTTGAATATGCAAAAAATGAAAAAAAGCCCGTTCTTATACATGTACAAACAATAAAAGGCAAAGGCTACACCCCTGCGGAAAACAATCCGCAGAAATTTCACGGAATAGGAAAATTCAATAAATTCACCGGTGAGACTCCTCCCTCCTCCCCGACTTATTCGGAGTGCTTCGGCAAAAAGCTTACGGAGCTTGCGGAAAGAAACGGCAAAGTCATTGCGGTAACGGGTGCAATGCCCAACGGCACGGGACTTGATTTGTTTGCAAAAAAGTTCAAAAGCAGATTTTTCGATGTTGGCATAGCCGAGCAGCACGGAGTAACACTGTGCGCAGGACTTGCGGCATCGGGATACATTCCCGTAATTCCGCTGTATTCATCATTCTTGCAGCGTGCCTATGACCAGACGCTTCATGATGTGTGTCTGCAAAAGCTTCATGTTGTATTCCCGATAGACAGAGCCGGAATAGTGGGCGCGGACGGCGAAACCCACCAGGGAATTTACGATATATCTTATCTTTCGCACATGCCTAATATGTCGATTTTATCCCCCTCCTGCTTTGCAGAGCTTGAGGATATGCTCGAATACGCAATTAATGTTCACAAGGCTCCGATTGCAATACGATATCCCAGAGGAGGAGCGCAGTCGGAATACGAATATAGCGGTTTTACGTTCGGCAAGGCGGTAACACTGCAAAGCGGAAAAGATTTAAGCATTATAACCACCGGCAGAATGATTATAACAGCAAAAAAAGTTTCGGATTTGCTTGCCGCGCATAATATCCGCTGTGAGATAACGGCATTGCCTACAATCAAACCGCTCGACAGTGCTGCGGTCATTGCAGCTGCAATGAAAACAAAAAATGTAATTACCATAGAGGATAATGTAAAGGTCGGGGGCATGGGCAGTGAAATTGCCGTTCTGCTTTCCGAAAAGCAGACAGAATGCCGATTTAAAATATTTGCATTCCCCGACAAGCCTATAACACACGGCAGCATAGAAGAGCTTGACAGTTTCTATGGTGTCGACGCAAATACAATAACGAACGAGGTATTAAAATGGGTAAAATAAGACTGGATGCTTTACTTGTTTCAAGCGGACAGGTACAAAGCCGCGAACGCGCCAAAGCGCTTATCATGGCAGGACAGGTTTATATAGACAACCAAAAATGCGACAAAGCCGGCATGATGGTAGACGAAGATAAAACCAAAGCCGAAATTCGCGGAGAGCAGCTCAAATACGTGAGCCGCGGCGGACTTAAGCTCGAAAAAGCAATGCAAAGCTTCCCTATCACGCTTGAAAACAAAGTGACAATGGACATCGGCGCATCAACGGGCGGTTTCACCGATTGCATGCTGCAAAACGGTGCAAGAAAGGTTTTCGCGGTCGATGTCGGATACGGTCAGTTTGCATGGAAGCTCCGCCAGGATTCGCGTGTGGTGAATATGGAACGTACCAACATACGTTATGTAACTCCCGAACAAATAGGCGAAGAAATAGATTTTGCGTCCATTGATGTTTCGTTTATTTCCCTGCGGCTGGTATTACCCGTGGCAAAGGAGCTGACCGCATGCAACGGTGAAATTGTCGCACTTATAAAGCCTCAGTTTGAGGCAGGACGCGGACAAGTCGGAAAAAAAGGTGTTGTCCGTGATATTAACGTTCACTATGAGGTCATAAAAAATGTTTCGGATTTTGCATATGAAATCGGTCTTTTCCCTTCGGGACTTACCTACTCACCCGTAAAAGGCCCCGAGGGAAACATTGAATATCTTATATATCTGAAAAAATCGGGCAGTGAAAATGTTATCACCGATGAGCTTATACATGAGATTGTTACAAAATCACACGAAGCCTTGCAGCAATAGTCAAAGGAGACGGATAAATGCTTGAAGATGAAGTAATTATAACAGGGAACCGTGCCGTTGCACGGTCGTTCGCAAAAATCAATCTTACGCTTGACGTTCTCGGCAGACGGGAAAACGGTTACCACAACATTGAGACAATCATGCAGACGGTTTCTCTTTTCGATTTGATTGTAATCGACAAAGCGCCTTACGGCATACAGCTTACCTCCAACCTCAAATATCTGCCGACAAATGAAAAAAATCTTGCATACAAAGCGGCAAAAGCTTTTTTTGCACATACCGGTATAAAAGGCGGAGTACGGATAACAATACACAAAAATATTCCCGTTTCGGCAGGTCTCGCAGGCGGCAGCGGAAACTGCGCTGCAGTACTGTGTGCCATGAACAAGCTTTTTAATGCCCGTCTCGGCACAGACACGCTGTGCGAAATCGGAACCGCACTCGGTGCCGATGTTCCGTACTGCATACACGGCGGTACGCAACTTGCATGCGGCATCGGTGAGATACTTACTCCCCTTCCGCATATGCAAAAAACCACCATATTAATAGTAAAACCGCCGATAAATATATCCACTGCCGCAATATACGAGCAGATAGATGCAATATCGGCACCGCAGCACCCCGATGCCGCAGCGGTGATTTCCGCATTGGAGCATAAAAACACCGCAGAGCTGGCAAAAAATCTATGTAATGTAATGGAGCTTGTAACGGAAAAGCTGCACCCCGTAATAAAAGGTATTAAGCATAAAATGATACTTAACGGCGCTCTCGGTGCTGTTATGAGCGGCTCCGGTCCGTCGGTTTTCGGGATTTTTGACGATGAATACAAAGCCAAGCTGTCGCATGACAGTTTTTCGCATCAATATAAAGATGTGTTTCTGGTTAATACCATATAAGAAAGGAACAATCACATTATGAATGAAGTTAAAAAGAATAAATCCACATCATTCATGACGAATGTAGCCATTATTCTGTTTGCACAGATTATGGTTAAAATCCTCGGAATGGTTTACAGAATAGTAATTACCAACATAAAGGATTTCGGGGATGCCGGTAACGGTTTCTACAGTGCAGGCTTTCAGGTTTACACCGTTTTGCTTGCAATTTCTTCTGTCGGAATACCCAATGCAATAGCAAAAATGGTTTCGGAGCGTGCCGCAGTCGGCGATTACAAGGGTGCGCATAATATTTTTAAGTCTGCATTTTTGCTGTTTACCGTAATAGGTCTCGTATGCGCGGCAATACTTTTTGCCGGAGCAGATTTCATCGCCGCATATGTGCTTAAAATGGACGGCGTACAATATGTAATGCGCGCGCTTGCACCGTCGATATTTTTTGTATGTATATCGTCGGTTATACGCGGATATTTTCAGGGACTTAATGACATGCAGGCTACAAGCCGCTCACAGATGTTTGAACAGGTATTCAAATGTGTTATCACTATAGCGCTCGTACTGCTTACCGTTGACAACATGCCTAGGATTATGGAGCTTGCCGGACGTGTATCATTCCTTTACAAGGGCAGCGGAGGAAAAACACCTCCCGAAATCATGGCAGCATGGGCAAATGCCGCAACTTCAATTGCCACATTTCTTTCCTTTATATATCTGTGGGGATTTTACATGAGGAAAAAATCAGGCATAATGGAAAACATACGCCGTTCCTCTGTTGAATCCATGCATGATTCAACAGGCAGAATAATGAAATCGGTACTTATGCTTTCAATACCCATTTCACTGGCTTCGATTATAACCTCGGTAAACCGAGTTGTCGATCTCGCCACCATTACGCGCTGCATAGAAGTAGCTTTTGCAAGCATGATTCCGGCACACGGGGATGTATCGGCAATAATGAATCCGACAACAGCACAGCTTAACAGCGAAGCGGTACGTCTTTCGGGTATGCTTTCAAAGAGTGATACACTCATAAACATGCCGCTTGCACTCAATGTCGCTTTTGCGACGGTACTTGTGCCGTCAATCGCCGGAGCGCTTGCCGTAGGCAACAAAAAAGAAGCATCGGAAAAGATAACATACTCATTTCTTATATCTATCCTGCTCATTCTCCCCTGCTGTATCGGTTATATCGCCCTCGCAGAGCCTATCTACAGAGTAATTTACCCAAATGCAGCACTCGGATATGATTTGCTCGCAATTATGTCGGTTTCGCTGATTTTCAGTGCGCTTACACAAACAATGACCGGTGCGCTCCAAGGACTCGGCAAGGTGTTTGTTCCCGCAATAGGAATCCTTGCCGGCTGCATAATAAAGGTGATACTTAATGTTATACTTATACGTCAGCCGTCAATTAACATTTACGGCGCTGCAATAAGCTCAATTGCATGTCAGGCAACGGCATTTTTAATCAGCTTTGCTGTATTGTCAAAATATATATCGCTTAAAATGTCACTTTTAAAATATGTAGTAAAGCCGCTTACCGCAGGTATTTCAATGGGTATTTCGGCAGTTGTGGTGTATAAAATCATGATGGGTATTATTCATTCAAATCTTATATCCACGCTCGCAGCAATCGCCGTAGCGGCAGTTATATACGGAATACTTATTTTCGCACTTCATATTCTGTCGGAGGACGAAGTAAAGCTTTTGCC
>CAJKHT010000067.1 GCA_905199755.1 uncultured Eubacteriales bacterium
TTCCTACAAAATAAGGTGTTGCCGTCTCATCGCTGATACCTGTTTTCACAGGGTATTGCAGACGGAATTTATTTCTTATTCCATAGTTTGACGTAAAATAATCCCGAATACGGTTAAGAATTATAATCAGATTTTGATACCCCGACATGTCCTCAGACCAATCCTTAATACATACGATTATTTCAATCGCTGTTTTCTGCGGTTCGCCCGCATTGCTTATTTCTCCGCCGTTCAGCCGTACGATACAGCACGGGAAGTATTTTTCATCATCCGAATCATCTGTTTCAAAATCACTTGACATAGGTATATCATGAAGAAATACTTTTATTTCATCATCTTTAAATATGCCTATATGCGGTATGATTTCGGTATCCAAAATCGATTTTATTCTCTGCATTAATTCTATTTCCGTCATTATAATGCTCCTAACATTTTAGCAATCTGCTTGTCGAGATTTTTATACAGCTTCTGCTTTACCTCGTCCTCCATTTGTCCCCATGTGTTTTTATTACCATGCATAACGGGAGAGGAAATCGACATAAGCTTTTCAATGGGAAGTCTGCTTTTTCCTTTACGTACCATAACCAAATTATCCCAAATAAAAGCTTTATTACCGTACTTTCCCAACACGCGCCGTCCATGCGTTTTATTGATTATTGCCGACACTCTTGTTTTGCCCGCATAGGTTTTAAAATGTGCTACGGATACATTTGCACCTTTATCTTTCAAAACAGCCTGCAAATTCCCGGTTGTTGCTTTCTTTAGCTGTAAAGCATGTATATCACCTTTAGCCGTATACGTCTTTTTTGTGATTTTTTCATTCTGCTTTTTTGCCTCTCGTGCTGTATTGTTTATTGCTGTTCTTACCGCCATGGGTGCCTTTTTCTGCAAGTCTCCGAGTTTTTGCCGCGCATAGTCCAAAGCCTCATCAATATCAATCAATATTTCAACATTCATTATCGTGCACCGTACCTCCTCAAATGCATTTTGTAAAATCCCCCCATTTTGTCAGAGCTTATAACGATATATTTTTTCCCGTCAAGCTCTATCATTCCCTGCGGTTTGGGATGCGTTCCGTTAAAGGCTTCGTGAATATCTGCGGCAGAGGCATACACGGCAATTCCGCCGCTGTATAATCCTGCCGCTCTTCTTTCTCCGCTCTCCGATGACTGACGCATGTTGAAATTCTCCAACATATCCTCTTGTATCACAAGCATCAGTTTCTTACCGTTTATGCTATGCTCCTCCGCAAATTCCCGGGGATTTAAGAACACATTTTTCACATCGGACTTGAGTATTTCTTTAAAATCCATATCAGCCGTTAAGGTTCACAAGCACGTATTCGTCTGCTGCCGCCGCTTCTTCCGCGGCATAACCCAATACGGAATTAGCGGTTTTTGACTCACTCTCGCCCGTTTCTGCCGCTGTGGTCGCTTTGTCTGCCGCCGCATCGTAATACACCTTTGCTCCGGCGGTGATTTTGCCGGAATCTTTAGGCAGCTTATACACTCCCGTCATCGAGATTGTTCCTGTTTCTTCCGGCAAAATTAATGTTGCGGCAATGCCGCACACACTTCCGAAAATAACTACCGTTCCCGGAGGTATGCTGTCGCTTGTCGGGTTTTTGTAGTTAAGGATTTTTCCCTCCTGTCTGTATTCTCCTATCATAAAAATTGACCTCCCTTATATTTTTATATTTATATTTACACTGCCGTCCGTGTCGGCAGTAACATTAATATCCGTTATCTGGATTTCATAATATTTTCTTATGCCGGTGATAATATCCACGGTAGCATACATACGCATTTCGCCAAACGGTCTGTCAAGTATACTGTAATCCAATCCGAAGTCACGCATTTGCGGCAAGCTTCCTTTCGGAGTTCGGCAAAAAAACTCAATATTGCGCTTTAATGTTTCTGCCTTTTCTTTTTCCGTATCGGAAACGCTGACATTTATATTCATATCTAACATTCCTCCAATGTAACTTCAACGTCCGCACTTGCAATAATTCCGTTATGCAGTACATCAACAAATTTTTCCTTGCATTGCGTACACACCCATTTGTTAAATCCGTATGGCTTTGTTCCGATAACCAGTTCACCGGCAACACCCGTATTAACCCATATTACAAATTCACTTAATAAATCACGGATATTGCTGTTAAATCTTTGGTCTAAATGCATTGTAAAGGTAAATGTCCCCAAATCCGCACCTCTGAAAATACGTTTCGGACGTATACCGGTATTTGCAGGGTAATATGTTTCATACCTCGCTTTTGCAGTTCTTTCGATATTTGACGGATACTGCCACCAGTCATCATTCACCTCAAACTGCAAGTAACCCCAATATCCAATCATGGTTTACTCACCTGTCACAATAATACCCGGATTTCTGCAAATGGTTTCATGATGCAATACCGAAATACCGAAATCATGATATACATCCCACACAAAACCGAGAGTTCCCGGCTTTTCACTTCTGCGAATGTTTGCTTCTTTCTGACCGTTTAAATAGTCAACCTGTATTATTTCACCTTTTACACCCATAAACCACGGTACTGCCGCCGTCTTGCCGGCAAGCGTGTTCAGTGTTACATCTTCAACAACCGTGAAATTCATAGTCGCATAAGGATTTACCGCCTGTGTATTTTCCGCCGTATGAATTGTCGGTGATCCTAAAATGGTCTGTACCTCCGCACCCATACCGAACGGCACTATAAACAAATCGGGCATTAAAGCAAGCTGATTGTCGGCAGCGTCCTTCTGAATACCTATCATGTATATCATTTTCTTTATTGCGGCTATGGTAACTCCCGTTCCCGTTTCCAATGTATTATTGTGGTCCGCATGGAATAAATTTTTACCGTCATGAATTTTCTTATTTTTGAGAAGTATACCGTATATGATATTATTCTGCGTGCGCTGAGACATTTCAGCATAACGGCGCGGCATTGATGTAAGCAAGCCTATATCATCATCAATAAATGCCTGTCTCGTCATTGTGAATTGTGTGCCGTAGGTTTTAAGCTGTCTTTCGGGCATCTTAACGTCTTTCGGTACATATGCCGGTAATTCTCCGTTTTCGGGAATTTCACTCAGCTGACCGCCCAACGACATTATGTATTCATGATTTGTTGTCTTTTTAAAGTTTGAAAGAGTGCCGAATTTAACCCATTTATCAAAGGTTGTACGGCTTTTTGTCAGTCCCTCGACATATGACTTCTGTATAACATCATCCAGTATTGACGGAAATGCCGAGGTGGGATTGTAAAAGCTTCTCAGGCTTTCCGAATACAATTCATCTCTTCCCATATGTCTGTAATCATGACCGGGCATCTCACGCTCACAGCATTCTGCGGCTATTTCGCTTATGGATAAATTACGGTAACGCGATGCACCCTCGGCGGGATTTTTAACCGAAATACCCGAATGGAGCAAAATACCGTCCGTTACCGCATCTCTGAATTTGTCATTCTCATCTTTGGTAACGCTTATTCCGGCTCCTATAGGAGTGTTGCGTTTCATTAATTCCTCCATAATCTCACTGCGTGCCGCTTCTACACTGAGTCCTCTCTCAATGTATCCCGCTTCATCAATTCCGAATGTTCTGCACATCTGAATTATCTGCGAGGCGCTTTCGGGTGTAAATTCTCCCGTGCCGCTTCTTTCTCCGTTTCCGCCGTTATCTGACGGTTGCTGTTCACCCGAACCGCCCTCGCCCGAAGGTGCAGCATCTATTTCCGCCTGCAGGCTGTCAAATTCGCGCTGTTCTTCGGCTGTCAGTTCGCGCTGTTCTGATTCCGCCAGTGCTATAAGCTCTCTCTGACGTTTCAGCGCTTTTTCCTTTTTGTTCATTTCACATTGCCTCCTTACTGATTTTTAAAGTATTTTCATTTATTTTAATCTTACGATTAAACAAATCCAAGCTGCGGACCTTTTCCGCCGTTTCATTAACCGATCTGCCTACTCCTACCGTAATATCGGCAGGGATTGATACTACAGATATTTCCAAAGGCTCCCACAGTGTAGCGGTATATGTATGCTTTAATACATCCTTGTCCTTTGTGGTTTTATGCTCCATTGAATGTATGCGGTATCCCACCGAAACACCGCGGAGCGTTTTATTTTTCACCTTGTTGTAAATAACATTGCTTTGCTCATCATCGTCAAACTGCACCTTTGCCACACCGCGCTTGTTCTTAATCGCCGCCTCCAGTACCTTGCCGACTACCATATCGCGGTTATGATTAAACAAAACGCAGCCGGTACTGTTTATTCTGTCAAGCATAACGGCTTCTTTTTTGTGAGATAATATTTCATCATCTCCCCAGCGTGTAACGGGAGTTTCGGACGAAAATGACAATTCGACTATTCTTGCTTCTTCGTCCAGCACTCGTATTTCCGTATCACCGAAATCGAACGAACGCTCCTGCACTCCTTCAAACCTGTCTTTATTTTTCATTTTTTCTCACCTTCTTTCATTTCTGTTGTCGGTATACTCAAATATGGCAGTGCGGAGTATAATCCTTTTTCCGCCGCATATTCCTGTATCTTTTGCATTTCGTCTATAACGTCCTTATAGTCGCGGCCGTCCTCGCGCCATATATCGGCTATAGTTTTTTGCCCGGTAGAAATCGCAATCTTATTCGCATTTGCTTCTTTTATAGGATCAATCCATTTCTTAGGCTTTTTGTTCCACTCATGAGCTAAATAGTTATCTTTATTTATCCAGAAATCTTTTATTTCAATTGCCCCGGACAGCACCGCCGAGATAACAAAGGTTTCATACACCTCGTCAAGAAATTCATCTTTCAGTTTTTCCTGTTCCGGCAAAAAGGTTTCCTCATCTTCGATTGTTGCCTGTCTGGCTGATGAATAATTAGCCTGTGTTAAATCACGCGAGGCAGCCTCATAGGAAATCCCCTGTCCCGCTGAAATCAGACGTGACATTGTTTTTATATAATCCGAGCTGCTTGTTGCCGCCGTTCCCGGATTTACTACTTGTATTTCATCTCCCGCATTAAGGTCGGTTATAAGTCCCGGTGTAAGCTGCAATTCGTTATATGATTTTGTAGTGCCTCCCTGCATTGAACGTCCGATTCCGCCGCTTGGCAATGCTTTTTTTATAAATACGGACAAGCATGCCGCAATACGCTCTTTAATGCTTGCCGCCTCAACATATCCGTTAATCTCTTTTATTCTGCCGATTGTTGCCGCCATTTCGGGCATTTCTCTTATTTGTGACGGTCTGTTTTTTGAAAAATAAAATATCACATTTTTTCTTTCAATATATCGGCTGTATTCGCTCTGATACCCCTCTATGTCATATTCTCTTATCCAATATCCCACAGCATAGTTATAACGGTTATATTCAATGCCGCCCACCACTTTGTTACCCTGTGTATGTGGCTGAAGCCGATTTTCGTCAAGCTCATCAACCTCAACAGCCTGCAATTTAAACGGAACCACTCCGCCGGCAGTATAACATTTTACAAACAAAATTCCGCCGTCCACACGTTTTCTTCTGACCGCCATACGTGCCATATCCCACAAGCTTTGAGTTCCCGTAATATCACAATTATCTTTTTTACACCATTTTTTGAAAAGAGCTTCAAGTTGGTTATTAATATTCTCATTATCCGACTTTGCCTCAAGCTTAAATCCCTGTCCTACAACCGCACGAACCCACGGAAATATATTACTGTTCATTAAATCACTGTTGCGCTCCAAATCACGGCTGCGCGCCCTCACAACAGCACGGTAATTCTTATCCGTTGCCTGTGCGCTCTCATTTGATGCAAACCAATTGCGATTTTGACGGTCAAACATTCCGGCATCATAGTTTCTTTTCTGTATTTCATATGCCTGCCGCCAGCACTGCCGCCTATATGCCCATTGAGGCGAAATATGTTCTATAATCCCCATTTGCTTTTACACTCCTATCATGTCCTGTCCTTTTCAAGTGCGATTGCATGCGCGGTAACACTCATTGAATACCCTCCGCGTTCCTTAACCGAATGAACAACACGTTCAATTGCATACGCTCCGCTGTAAAGTCCCATTCCGTAAATGTAATAATTTGTTCCCGGATAAAATGCCCGGTCTCCCGATGCGGTAAAAGAGAGCTTCACTCCCTCGATATTGGTGTTGTATAATGCCGCTTTAGCCTTTATTTCCGCCTCCTGCATTGTTGAGCCTGCATTTTCCAATACAATAACCTTTTCCTGTGAGCCTAAAGTATATTCCGCCGTACTGTCGCTGTTTTCCGGCTTATAGCTTGCCTTGACTCCCGTGTACATGCCCTCGGCATTATCATTAATTGTAAAGCTGTCGGAAATATCCGCAATATATACGGTCTCAACAGGCATAGCAGCATCCTGTTCCTCTCGGCTGTAAATTACAATTTTGTTTTTATGCACTTTCATACCTTTACCGTAATCGCTGCATAACCTGAACAAAAAATTTATATCTGTCTGCTGTGACTGCTGCTGAGATTTCAAAACAATATCATCGCCGTAGTATTCAAGCTCACATCCCAAATTGCCGCAAATATCCCTTGCAATTGCCGAAAGGCTTATATTTTCCCATTTCTTTGTGTTTTTAGTGCCGTTTACCGGCACAGCTACGGATTTTATTGTTACCTCCAACGGATAGCCTTTTATCTTTAAACTGTCACACAGATGTTCGCCGCAGTCCAAAACACGTTCATCTCCCGAAGCATGCCAGTCTGAAAATCTGATTTTTGCTTCAAGCTTCATGCCTTTGTCTATAAGCCACTCATTTATCCATTTGTTGTATTCGTCATAAAGAACAATATCAAGGCTGTCGGTTTCACCCGTTGCCACCTCGGTATATGTAAGTTCACGGATATATTCCTGTATATCCTCCGTTACGTCCTTATGGTTCATGTAGATTTGTATATTAAAGCGTCTTGCCGCTTCTGCTGCCGACATAGTATCATCTCCTCCACGGCGGTAAATATATGCTGCTGTCAGATTTATCAATTTCGGGAATTATGAGCTGTATACCATAGTCAAACACTGTTGTTTCGATTTTCTCACGATTTGCCTCCATGAGCGGAGCAATTAATTCCTCATTCCCGTACAAATTGTACGATATACTGTCCCAAGTATCGCCTTTCTGTGTTATATATGTTTTCATGTCCTACCGCCTGTCAAAAAACACCGCCGCCATACCTCTTCCGAGTGTGCCGCCCTTACTTTCTTCGTTAATCTCACTTTTAAGCTCTTTTTTCATTTCATATAAAGTTGACAGTGAGGCTCTTGTCAATGATGTATCGCCGATTTTATACGACTGACCGCCGTTTAATACAGTACTTATTGCCTCCTCAACTTCGGTAAGCCTTTGTTCTTTTTCTGTCACAGCACTTTTCCCTCCTAACGAAAACAAGCTTTTAAAAGGGTTATATACCCCCTTTTAAAAGCCCGTAAGATTTATTTGTATAAATATTAATTATAGACTATTCCGCTGTATTCAAGCGTTACAGCTGTGCAATGCGCCACCTGTGTATTGCTTACCACCGTATCTGTAGGAGCAGTTATGACAACTCCCTTTGCTCCGGCATTGCGCATGCATGTCAATAATTCCTGTGTATCAATGTCACGTCCGATTTTTGCGGACTGCCATGTTATATACTTATTAACCGCCTCCGTTATCTCTTTTTGTATATCCGCCGCATGTGAAACATCATTTTCCGATATTCCGTATGAGACATTAACGGAATAATTCACACGGCTTACATTCTTAATAGTGATTTTATCGGTTAATGCCTTAATTTCGGGATTTTGAATGTAGCTTGCAAGCTCCGTGAGAAAGGTATCATTTGCCGGCTCCTCATTTTCAAGCAATATATAAAATACAAGATTTGCGTCTGACGGATTTTCACAAGTAACATCGGTAATTAAAGTCGAAAATGACTTGATGTAATAAATATATGCTTTTTCCGCTCCCGTTGTACTGTACATATATCGGCTGTTGAATATACGCTCCGCAAAGGCTTCATCGCTTTCTTCATCATCTCCACCTGTCGGAATATCTATATTTTCCGCCATTGCAACATACGCAATCGGATCAACTATAATGTTTATTTCGCCCACGGCATATTCATTCGCTACCGCACCTCCCGTAACCGATGTGCATTTTACGTCTGCACTTAATTCTCCCGGAGGAATTTCCGCATATTCATCGGTTGCAAAGTATGTATTGCATGCTGCTGACGTTACACGCGTTCTTGCCGGAATTACCGTTATGCCCGTTCTCGCCGCGGACAGCGTAAATCGTATTGTGACAATCGCCTTTTCTTCTTTTTTGCGTGTTAACCCTCTGCTTAATGCAATATTGTCAAGATATGTGCCGGTTGCATATTTAAGCAGATTTTGCTTTGCTTTTTCATTAACTGCCGCCGCTAACTGATAATATATCTGTGCTGCTGTATATAAAACAGCTTTATCTTCATCACTAATGACAACAGCGCTATTCCCGGTTAAGCTTTTATATTCGCTGTTATAAGCTTCAACAGCTATTTCTTTAAGCTTCTGCAAGGTTATATCACCCAAGAAACTTATTTCAGGAATATTGTTAAACCTCGCCATTTTCCCGATGTCCTCCTTAATACCCGTTTATCCAGCTGGATTTTTCTTTTGCCGGAGAATTATTTTCTGCGGATTCGTTTTGCTGCTCCTGCGCCCACAAGCCTATGCTTCTGACTCCTTGTATATCTGCCGCCGCCGATGCATATACACGGCAGTCTAAATAATGGTTGTCTGCATGGCTTGTTTTGGGCTGCCATACCAATCTGCGTTTTACACCATTTCCAACCGCCACTTTATGCTCTGCCGTAAGCTGCTTTGCATACTCCTCATCACAGTCTTTATGCACCATGCAGCTGCCTACTCCGTTAGGACGCTGAAGATTTGCCGCAATCATATCCTTGTACTTTCCGCCGTCTACCAACACCAGCGGCTGACCGTCATATGATTTGCCGGCTTTATTTATGTTTGTAATCTTAAAATGATTGTTTCCGGAGGATATGCCTTTACACGGAGTAATATAACTGTGACACAAACAATACTCATAGACATCTTCTGTTTGGTCACCGCTATCCATTAAACATAAATCCACAAAAAAACTTTTTCCTGCAGCATTTTTGTATTCAGCATATATCACATTATCCAGCTCGGAAAATGAAAGTAGCTGACCGTGTAATATTGATTGCGAAGTAAGATGCGCTCCCCATGCAACAATATCAAAGTAAACTGAGTTTTCCTGTACATCAACACCCGCCGTAAGCATAACCGCCCAATCCGGCACTGTCATTTGTGCTTCATCAGCCTGCCGCTCCATAACCAAAGCTTCAGTGGTCTTTATTTTCGTATCTTCCCATGGTTCTCCCAGCCATGAATTTACAAAATTCTGTAATTGCTCGGGATCGTCCTTACTTTCAAGAAATTCGAGTGCTATATCCTCCCATGATACAAAAAAGGAATATAATGCATTGATATGAAAACTCACTCTTTCGGCTTTGCCGACACATGTTTTTAATGTATCACGCCATTCACCCGCTTTCAGCATTGACGGTTTCTCACGGTTTTCAATAGCTGCACCGCAGCTTTGACAGAAATACATTGCCGTTTTTGAACGTTCTATGTTTGTCAGCTTTCCGCTTTTATTTTCAGCAAATTTTATCTGTTTAAATTCGAGTGTTATAAACTCTCCGCAATGCGGACACGGTACAAAATACTCTCTTTGTTCATCCGCCCTCTCATGATTGCGCCATATATAATTATTTTTTAATGTCGGTGTGCTGCATGTATATATTTTTCGGCTGTGCTTAAAGGTCTTTGTTCTTTCCACCGCCAAATTATATGGGGATGCCTCTTTCTTTGTTGCTCCCTGCATTTTGTCGATTTCATCAAAGAACAAATATTTTATAGCTTTTGATGCAAGCTTTGAGGGGCTGCCGCCGCTGCGCAGATACAAATTCATGTTATGAAACCGCAGATTCATTTCATTTGATTTTGCATTGTAAAAGTGCTTTGCAATTTCCGGGGTGTTTTTATATGCCGGTTTGAGCTTGTCGTTTGAAATATCTTTCGCCAAGTCATCGGTAGGATATACTATCATGGTCGGTGACGGATTTTGTGTTATAATCCACCCTGTAGCATTTATTAAAGCCTCCGTGCCGCCCACCTGTGTTGATTTCACAAAATTAATGTGACGTATATACGGATCGTTAAAACAATCCATAATTCCCACAAGATAAGGTGTTATTGCATTGCTCCAATTTCCCGGCAGCGAAGAGCTTTCATCAAGCTTTCTGTATTTTTCCGCCCATTGAGAAACGGTAAGCTGCTCCGGCCGTGACAATGACTGCTTTATGCAGCGCATAAACAGATTTCTTGTTTTCAGTCTCGATCTTTCACGGGCATTCATTTTTTATCACCTTTTCCTTTTGCTGCGTTCCTCCAGCTCATGCGCCATCTCGATAAGCTCTCCCAATGGCTGCTCATAGAAAAAATCAATACCTGTCATCGTTGCAAGAGCGAGATTTATGCATAATTTACGTAGGTTCGATGCATTTAATCCTCGCTGTACAAAAAATTTACAACGCGTGATTTAATTTTCACAATATCTTTCCCGCTGATTCTCATTAAAAATTCTAACGGAAGGTCGGTAAGAACATTTGCCGCCGCCAATGCATAGTCAAGCGTAAGCTCCGGTGATGCGGACGTATTTTTTGTGATTTTTCTGTACAGTGATTCAATTTTCTGCATCTGCAATGCATTCAGGCTGCTTAAACCCGTCAAATCTATTTCTTTTATCTCTCTGCCCTCAAAGCGATATGTTTTTGAAAGCTTGATAATATTCTCGTCTGTCTTTTCTTCTGCCGGGATTGTTATATCCTCAACATTTGCCGCGCATACTGCCTGTTCCGCCTCAACTACATTATCCTTTTTTCTTTCATCTGATTTTGTCTCTGTCATAATTATTTCCTCCTTTAGGTTTTTTTATATTTTATCTGACTGCCGTTCACGGCAATTGATAAACTGTTTTAATATACAAACGCTGGTTTCAATCGTTTTCCTCATCTTCGTCTATATCGAAATCCGCGTCTGTCAATCCGCCGTTAACCGCATCCGGATTATATTCCGACAGTTCGTCAATGGTTTCAAGCATTTCCGACGTCAAAAGGTTTATGATAACATTTATATCCTGCTCACCTAAAATCTGCGGTGCGGTTTTTGCCGGTATTGCCAGCAAACGATTGCGAAAATCAAGCAGCATATTGTTTAAAAATGTTTCAACGTCAGCTGCTTCATGTACCTCTTTTCGCAGTTTCCGAAGCTTGATTTTTGTGATTTCTTTTTTCAGACTTTCGTGTTCTGCCTGTTCCTTTTCTTTGATAACGTTTGTCCCGTTACCGATTTCCCCTTTTATCTTAAAATCAATGTACTCGGAAATACATCTCGGCAGGTTATATTTTTTAGTGTTTTTCGTACACTCGAAAAGTCCTTGATTTTTTAAGTTTCTGACCTGTCGGGCAGTTATGGATAATGCCGCCGCCAAGTCCTTTTGATTTACTTCCCACTCCATAAAACACTTCTTATTTATTGCAAAAAATGAATTTTTATTTTTCTACAAATATTGCACCGATTTTTCTGATACTTTTTTCTCTTGAACATTTTTTACTGCCCAAGCGCCGCGATTTAATGATTTTTTTACTTGATATTTTTACTTTCAAATCACAATCGTGAAATTCATTTTGATGGTCATTTAATTACATTCTCAGACAATTAAATCCTCCGTTGTTTCCTATTCGCGCAATGCGGAAGGAAGTCACTGCAATTTTTTTCCGAAAAAGCGGCAATTCCCGGACCTCTTTAGCCCCGCATTAGGGCACCGGTGTGTAAAGTACCTAAAAAGTTTTTTTTCAGAGGTATACAAGCAAAATCAATGCCGATATACCTCAAAAAAAACCGTAAATTGTACGGGCTTTCAATTTACGGTTATATTATAACATATTTTTTTGCGTTATTACTGACAGTTTTCTGTCAGTAAACTATTGTAATATTCTCCGAATATTTTCCTGCTGCGCTCCAACTTTCTCCATAGAGTGCGCTCGTCAACATTCATATCATATGCCGCTTTAATAATGCTCCGTGTTATCGTTCCGCGGCGAATTTTGCCTTGCGGCAGACGGCAATATGTATTGCGCACACCCTCAAGAGCAATTATATCATTCTCTATGTTTAAATGCTGCATGGTTCGTTCTACTGCGTTTATCACAGTTTTATCGGGAGAGTCAATATTATTTCTCTGCCCGTAATATCTGAATGCAGCTATTGCAAAATCTTTAATATTATCCTGCTGAATATCTGTCATGATTATATATCCCTCCTCTGCCGCCTTTTACACACACAAACAAAACATCACTCCAACCGTCGGCGGCTGTAGTCACGCTTTCTATAAAGCTGTATTTCAAGATATTCTCCGCCGTTGCATGGATTGTGAAATGTATTCACCTCCGAAATCTCATACCCCGGATATATTCTTTCAAGCTCGCGTTCCGTTATGTTTCCCTTTCGTATATCCTCCACTGTTCTCCTCGATATGTACCCCGTGCGCTCTTTCGGCTGCGGACGGCGAAGGTTCTTCGATGCACACCACCTCTTGAATTTTCCCTCTATCACTTCATCATCGGGACGTATCTTATATTTCGCCAGCCCCCTCAGTCCTTGTTTATCAAAATAAAGCGCGTATGTATGTGCATATCCCATCCGCCACATTCTTTCAAGCATATCACGGCTCATTCCTCCCGACAAAATCATATGGTAATGCCATCTGCCGCGCCTTTCGCCTTTCTGCACAACATACACATATTTCAATTCGGATAATCCGTGTGTACGTCTGTAATATTTTATACGGCGGATAAAATTCTGTATATGCTTTAATGCCTCCTCATATGATTCCGGCAAATATTCATCATCAAATCCCAACCCCATTTCTATATCATTCTCATTAAAATTCTCATTGATGATATATGTCAGCTTATTCTCGGCAAGCTTTTGATTATATTTCTTCTGTACCTCTGATGTGGCATGTGCTTTTCTTCTTCCCCCGGTTCTTTTGTATGCACTCTCAAACACGGGAAAAGAATACACCGACATATAATTCCCATGCTTTATTATATTTTCTCTCTGATATACCCTTTGAGTTTTTCTGTTATTCTTTTTCATAACGGTATTTCTTCTCCTTAGTCGTTTAGTTAATATTACATACAAGCCTTGCAACGCCCGCCGGACGTTTTAAAAATTTACATATATTATAGTAGATATTTTTTTACCGTCCGCACTTCTTCCGCGCGGACGGTTCGATTATGCATTGATTATCTTCTCCATATTCTTCCTATGGAAATCTTCCCAATATTTATCCATATCGGCAAATTCCAAAGCTTCCGGAGCAAGCCAATATGATACGCTTTTATTTTTTCTTTCCGTTATTTTTATCTTATTCTCTGTTCTGATATTTCCGTTATTATCCGTTTCCTTTACGGTCATTGCTCCGCTTATGAAAAATATACCTCCGTTAAGGTCGCTCATACCGTATGTTTTGGTATTGACCGTAACCTCTTTCCCGATATTGCGTATAGCCTCCGCCGCTGTTACCATGATTTTTTACTCCTTTTACAGGTATTAGTTAGCTGCCGCCGATTGTATTCAATGCAATATTTATTCCAAAGCTCCGCCGCACGTTCCTTTGAAACTGTCATACATTGAGGATTGTCACACCCCTCCGAACACTCTATCCAACATTCTGAGCCGATTTGTCTGAATATTACTTCATGTCCGCATCGGGGACACGGTGAAAATACGGAAAGATACTTAACTATAGCCTTTGCCGCTTCTTCCCAGCCATAACATACGACTGCCGTATAGCCCAGCTTTTCAAGCGCCTCAATCCATTCCTCCTGTGGCTGTGATGTTTTGTTTTTCCCTGCTTTAAGCTCTATGTAAAGACCGTGCTTTTTTCCGCGCGCCGCCGGGAGAAATATATCCGGCACACCTGCTTTAACACCCTGCTTCTTCATTCTTGCGGCTTCCGCTTTCAGTCTGTAACCGCCGTTCGGTATATGGTACATATATCGAAGCTCCGGGTAACGCGGTGTCATAAGCTTCGCCCATTCGAACAGCGCCTCCTGCTCTGCCGCCTCCTTTGCCGTTTCACTGTAGTTAATTCTTTTCATATTCCCCTCCGCATAACATTCCCTGTCCGCAATACGGGCAGTAGTAAAACCCCTCCGTGCTTTCATTGCTGAAATCATGTCCGCACATTATACAGCGGCGATCTGTCAGTACAACGGGCAATGCACGTCTTACGGCTCTTTCGGCTGTTTCAAGTCCTGTCATTTTTTTCTGTATTTTATTTCTTTTTCCGTCCTTTGCATCCTCTATCAGATTCTCATAATGTGCCTTTAT
The DNA here is from genome assembly GCA_905199755.1 of uncultured Eubacteriales bacterium. Classification (GTDB taxonomy): domain Bacteria; phylum Bacillota; class Clostridia; order UBA1381; family UBA1381; genus UBA4716. Next base: position 14,495 of record CAJKHT010000067.1, read on the forward strand.
CTCGGTGACTGTATTAAGCGCATGTGTCACCTCTGCCGCCGGCTGATATACTTTCATATATAACCCGTCCTTTCTTATTCGTCATACGGATAATCGTCAAACTCGACCTGTTCTCCGTCCTCTGGTTCATAATACATACGGTTTTGCTGCGCCTTTTCAATCTGTGCAACAAGACGTTTCAGATTTTTAAGCTGTGTTTCGCCGGGGCATGTCATGGGAGAAATGACGGCAATAATCTTGTCATTTTTAAGCAGCACCATTTTATCGGGTCTGTCATTAATACCGCAGTGTATTTTCATAACGGGATAATCGTCCTTTACGGGGACAATATATTTTCTGTTAAAAAACAGTACTCCGCTCTTTGTTGCCGCCTTTATGCATGCCGCCCCGGCATGATTATAGGCGGAGGGGATTTCCGTAATATCCGACAGTTTTTCTGCTTTTTCATATTTAATGTTTGAAAGCAATTCATCAAGCGTATTCCGCCAAATTGAATATCCCTCCATTTCATCGGCTGTTATATCAAGAATTGCCCCGATTCCGGCATCATCGGTTTTGATTTTACCGTATACACGGTATGCTGCCATACCGTCCCCAATCCACATATTGCCGTCAAATTCATCTATTGTAATGATTTTTGTTTTCCTGCAGAATGAGGCTGCTTTCTGTAATTTCATATTTAATCGCTCTCCTTTAATATTTTCTCTATAGTGTTTACAATGGCACTTTTAAATT
>CAJKHT010000068.1 GCA_905199755.1 uncultured Eubacteriales bacterium
GTAAAGTGTCTACAAAAATTTTTTTCAGTATTGACAAATTAAATTTGTTGTGATACACTTTATTTTGTTAATTATGGTGTGACGACCGAACAAAAGAGCCGAGAAATAGGCTCTTTTAAAAAAATCCGTGGTTAGTTTAGACTAACCATAAATAAGGAGTGATGTTATAAAATATCTATTTTTTACAGTTGAGTTAGTTAAAGCTAACCCGATAATCAACTAAAGCAGTGAGGTGATCAAGTGAACTTACGCAAAAAAATAATCGGAGCAATCGTATCTGTGTTGATTGTAATAACAAATATTGCTGTCTTTGCACAAACAGAGAAAAAACCGCAAACCGCATTAGTGGTTGAACCAAAACGCACCGAAACAGGGATAGAGTATAATTTATACTTAGAAAACACGAACTATTTAAGTACGCTTTTCTTTGAGATGAATTTTGACGGTAAAAATGCCGGAAAAGCAATTCTTGAAAAAAATGAATGCTTTGACATATTGCATACAACTTGGGATACCGACAATCAGATTTCTGTAAAAGGATACCTCGGAAGAACCGGGAATAAAATGGGATTTTCGTCAAACGAAAGAATTAAAGTTGCGAAAATTGTAATTCCAATCGATGCTTCTTCAACCGGAGAGTTTATTGCAGACATATCAAATGTGATATGTGCCGGAATTACCGAAACAGACGGTACTGCGGTAAAAGGAGATGTAAAGGTTTACGAAACAAGTATAAAGTATTCCGCAAAAGAGTGCAGCATTTTAGATTTCAGTCAAGATGCGGTTGATATTCTTTCTTCCAAAGCTCAAAATGTCGATGTGATTTTTGCGGCATATGACGAAAACGGCAAATTGGTAAGCACTCACAAAGAAGATATTACATTACATCAAGGCAAAAATAAACTTGATGTCAGCGGAATTGATTTCACTAATTCCGAGTCTATATCAGTTATGGTATGGGATAGTATGATATCAATGCGTCCGCTTGCGGATAAAGCAACGATAAATAGATAGAATGGAGATTATGCGATGAAAAATTTATTCAAAAAAACAATGATAACGATGTGTTCGGCAGTAATGCTGATGGGAATCGGCGCGGTCAGCGCCAATGCTGCCACTACAACAGTCGGAGATTTTACGGTTGACCGCTCAAAATCCGGCTACTCCTCGCCGTATGTGGTAAGCATTTCGGCATATAACGGCAAAGGCGGCGAAATCACTTTGCCGGCAACCGCAGAAATCAACGGGACGGAATATCAGATAACCTCTGTCGGCAATGCATTTGAGGGAAACGAAAGTATTACCGGCGTCACGATTCCGGACGGATATACGGAAATAGGACTCAGTGCTTTCAAGGATTGTACGGGACTGCAAAGCGTTGAAATCCCCGGGTCGGTGGATATGATTTCATCAAGCGCATTTTCCGGCTGCACAGCGCTTAATACCGTAAATTTTGACGATGATACGGCATCGTCGCTTACGATCAATTTAGGTGCATTTGCAAATTGTACCGCACTCACCTCCATTGAGCTTCCGGCAAGACTCAGCTCGACAAGATACAATTTTCTGTACGGCTGCGACGCATTGACCTCAATCACAATGAAAGACGGTGCGCAAAAGTTTGCTGCTGTTGATAATGTACTTTACAATGTCAGCAGTGATAAGGCGGTAATGGTTGTATATCCCGGCGGAAAAACGGAAACGGAATACACCATTCCGACAGAAGTGAACGGAAAAGCCGTAACTTCCACTGCAATGCACCTTTTCAGAAACAACCCTGTTTTGAAAAAAGTTACCGTTCCGGCAAGCATTACAAGCTTGGGCGGCTACACATTTAACGGAATGAAAGCCATTGAGGAAATCGTTCTTGAACATGAAACGGCTCCGTCAATCGGCTCGGAAATTTGCACCGAGATGAATCCCGGCAGCAAGGTCATTGTGAAAAACGAAGAAGTTTCCAAAGCTTTTGAATCCACATCTGCATATACAAAATATTATACACCCGAAAATACAACCATCACCGTTGCGGGACAAACTCCCGAAGTCAAGACGGTTTCCGCAAGCCTTTCCGTTTCGGCAGAGCCGGAGATAAAGGACGGAAAAGCGGTTTACGGCATTTATTTTGACAACGCCGAAAATGTGAATACGGTTCTTTTAAAGGTGTCATTCGATGCAGCACAGGTTAGTGAGGGTACGGTTACGGTTGCTAACGACAAATTCACAAGCGGAACATCAAACTGGACAGAAGAAAACGGAAAACTTATCTTAAAGGCATATGTCGGAATTACCGGAAATGTTTCGGGATTTTCTTCAGCAGAAAAAACAAAGCTTGCAGAAATTGCCGTTCCTTTAAAAGCCGATGCAAAGGGAAATATCACTGCACAAATAATCAATGCGAAAGCAGCAGGCGTTGTCGGTGAAGATGAGTCGGCAATGAACGGTACGGTCACAATCGGCACATCACCGGCAAGCGTATTTGTTCCGAGTTATGATGTAAACGGTGACGGTACGGTCGATATTATTGATATTACCGAGGCGCAAAGATACTATCAGGCAGCATCGTCGGACGAAACTTGGACAAAAGCAAAAGCGATGGATGTAAACGGTGATAACAAGGTTGACATTCAAGACTACATAGACATATTCAATCATTTAAGCGATTTCTAAAAAGGAGCATATATGAAGAACAAAATTTTTAACAGATTATCTTCTCTTGTAGTGATTGCGGTTATGCTGATGGGATTTACCGTCAGCGTATCCGCCGGCAATGACGGACTGATTGGCGCAAATATTAAAGACGGTCAGCTCCTCGGCTATTTCGGAGACGGCGGAGATATAAAAATTCCCGATACTGTCACAATCATTGCGGGAGAGGCATTTTTGAATAACGATAATATCACAAGCGTAACGATTCCCGGCAGCGTACAGGTAATCGGCTACCACGCATTTGACGGCTGCACCGAACTGGAACGGGTCATATTTGAAGACCCGACAGACGGAGCCGATTTGATTATCCGACTGGACGCTTTTGCGAATTGCCCGAAGCTTACGGAATGTGAAATTCCCGCAGTGGCAAGCTATGTGACGGCGAATGTATTCAAAGGTTGCAGCAGTATGGAAAAAATAACGGTACATCCGCAAAATCCATATTATTTCACGGACGACAACGGCGTTATGTTCGGCCCGTGGGTCAATGAGGGTGAGCCGCAGTATGACGATCCGAATCTGACATTGACGGCTTATCCGAGCGGCAGAGAGGGATCTTACCATATCCCCGAAAGCGTTCGAGGAAGAACAGTCAACCGCATTTGGGCAGGGTCATTCAAAAATGCCGAAAAGCTGACGGATATAGAGATTCCCGAAACCGTAAAAATCATCGGCGGCAACGCTTTTGAGCATTCGGGATTAACCGATGTAACAGTACCCGATACGGTGGAGTCGCTTGGTTCCGGGGCTTTTGAAGATTGCGCAAAGCTTACGCATATTCAGCTGCCGAAAAATCTGACAAGCATACCGCACAGCATTTTCAAAGGCTGCACAAGTCTTTCGTCAATCGAGTTTCCGCAAGCGGCAACCAACATTGAAATGTACGCATTTGCCGATTGCAAATCGCTTACAACTTTAATTCTTCCGGACGGTCTTGTAAACATTACACTGGCAGCGTTTGAGGGCTGCACCAATCTGCAAAGAGTGGTAATTCCGGCAAGTGTTACGGGATTTCCGAATGATGATACGCTCGGAGCCTATGATATGTTCCCCGACAGCCCGAAAAGCCTTGTTGTATATGTGGAAAAAGGCTCAAACGGAGAGCGTTGGGCGGTAAATAATGTTGCCGACTGGGGCTATCAATACGAAATTCTTGATAGTGTATCCAATCTTGACGGTGTTGATTTCGGAAGCTTTTACCTAATCAATCTCGACAAAAAAGTTAGGGTTGAGGGAAAGTTTTCGATCAATTCGCAGCTTGTTGTGAACGAGATAAATTCGGGCGACGAATATGACGCATTTCAGGCAAAATCGGAAAACGGAATTTTGAAAGTATATGAAGTATCCGTAAGCACGGATACCGAAAACGATACCTATACTGTAAGCATCGGACTCCCGGACGGTTACTCCAAAAATGCAAAGCTGTATTGTTATGAAAACGGTGAGGCGGTGGAAATTTCATCATCGCAAGTAAGCAAGACCTTTACCGTACAGACGGGCAGTTTGGGATATTTTGCAGTAATTGATTCTTCAATATCCGGCGGAGAAGATCACGAAGTAACGAAAGTAACGCTGAACAAAACGTCTGCTGCTATGAAAAAAGGCGACAAACTACAATTATCGGCAACAGTACTGCCGCAAACGGCAACAAATAAATCAATTCGTTGGGAAAGCTCAGACAACACGGTTGCGACCGTTGACGGCAAGGGCGTTGTAACCGCCGTTTCGGCAGGCAGTGCAATAATTACGGCAACGGCAGTGAACGGCGTAAATGCTGCTTGCACAATTTCCGTTACGGATTCCGAAACACCTAAACCGACAGAGGAAAAAATCGAAACCAAAGTATCACTTAAAGCGGATAAAGCGGTTTCCGAAAAAGGAAAATCGTATTTCACGCTTGCACTTTCCGAATCGTCAAGGATTGCAAATATTCAAATTACTTTTGAAACATCAACCAATGATGTAACAGTCAGCGGAAGTAACGGATTTACCGTCATCGGCAACGCAGAGGGCGGCAAAGTGATTTTGGGTTATCTCAATGCAAACGGCGAACTGTTTTCGTCGGCTCAGTCCGCAGATATTGCAAAAATCACGGTCAACGCCGAAAATGCAACGCTGAAAATCACCGATGTCAAGGTATCGGGTTGGGACGCCGATAAAACCGTAAAATACGGCAACGTGAACGGAATCGACCCGTCCGAAGCCACATTCACGGACGCACTTTCCTATGACATTAATCAAGACGGAACGGTTGATCTTTTGGATATTACCGAAGCACAGCTTTACTATCGTGTAGATAAGAACAGTTCAAACTGGAATGATGCATCAAAATGCGATTTCAACGATGACGGCAGAATCGACATCGAGGATTATATGGCAATTTGGCTGAACTTTACAAAATAATGACGCATGATACAGGGCTGTATTCTACTACAGCCCTGTCATTTAAGTAGGAGGATATTATGAACAGAATAACAAAAAAGCTGTTTTCGGCTGCTGTGATCGTTTGTTTGAGTATTTCGTCTGTTGCTGCCTATGCGGCACAAATCACTCCCTCAAGCACAAGCATCACACTTGGTAAAAACGACAAAGAAATTTCGTTTGATATTTATTTGGAAACTGACAGTGCCTATGCAGGGGCGGAATTTGGGATCAAACCGTCACAAAGCGATGTGGAATTTACATTACTTATTTTATCGGATGAATTGCAGAATGAGTCAAAGGTACAGACTATAAAAGACGGATGCCTGTATTTCGGATTTTTTTCAAACACCAACAAATACAGCGCCGAAAAAAAGAAAATAGCAACATTAAACTATACCTACAGCGGCAGCGGAACGAGAACGATTGCTTTGGTTGATTCAAAAATTGTCACCGTTGACGAAACCAACAAGACAAGCGGCGACACCTCATCAAACCCGTTTACCGTTTCGATAACCCGACAAGGAACATCCGGCGGCAGTAGCGGTGGTTCTTCAAGCGGCGGCAGCGTAAGAAAACCGGACGTCACGTTACCGGACACTTCACAAACTTATTCGGATCGGAAATTTACCGATATTAACGGTCATTGGGCGGAAAACGATATTTACAGCGGCGTAAAGAACGGCTTGTTCACCGGCATATCGGACACGATTTTTGATCCCGACGGAACTGTTACAAGAGCAATGGCGGTTACCGTACTCGGAAGATTTTCAAAAGATGAAATTGCGGATTCCAATACGGAATTTACCGATGTGACGACAGAAAAATACTATGCAAACTATGTTTCATGGGGTGCGGAAAAAGGTGTTGTAAAAGGTATTTCCGAAACAGAATTTGCCCCCGAAAGTGCAGTTACCCGTGAACAGATTTCGGCAATGATTGTACGGTATCTGAATTACAAAGAGATCCCCTTACCGACCGGCAGCGAGAAAATAAAAGAACATAGCGATTATGAGCAAATTTCGGATTACGCAAAAGAAGATATGGCAATCTGTTATGAAATGGGACTGATAAAGGGACACGACAGCGGACTTATCGAGCCAAACGGAAATTTAACCCGTGCGCAGCTTGCTTCGATTATGGCAAGACTTTCAAATTATTTAAAAAATGCAAAATAAAATTTAATAAAACTATTGACAAAACGATATAACACTGTTATAATAAATGTAACAGTGTTATATTTTGCTTTGCGGAGGGCTGAAAATGAATAAAAACGAAAATAATACGCTTGATGATATTCTTTCGGCCGCAAAAGCTGAATTTTCCGAAAAAGGCTTTCAATCGGCATCACTACGCAGAATTGTAAAAAATGCAGGTGTGACAACAGGCGCATTTTACGGTTATTTTAAGAGCAAGGAAGAATTGTTTGACGCACTTGTCGGCGAGCAATACGATACGCTTATGGGTATGTTTTGCGAAACGCAAAACGCTTTTACAAGGCTTTCACCAAAAGAACAGGCAGAGCAAATGGGCGGGCTTTCCGGCGAGGGAATGATAAAAATGATGGATTATTGCTATGCCAATAAAGATGAATTTAAGCTCATTCTCTGCTCCTCCGACGGCACAAAATATGAAAATATAATTCACGATATGGCGGAAATCGAAGTTGACGCCACACATAAGTTTGCAAAAACGATGGAACAGCTCGGCTATCCGAAATACAATGTTGACAAAACGCTTGAGCATATATTGGCAAGCGGATTGTTTTCGGCATTTTTTGAAGTGATTATTCACGATATTCCGCACGAAAATGCGGCAGAATATCTTGAGGAGCTCAAAGCGTTCTATACTGCCGGCTGGAAAAAAATTATGGGATTTTAATCCCTATATTTTTTGAATATAGGTTAGGCTAAACTAACTATAAGACAACATAAAACAAATCAATGCAAGGAGGAATTGTTTTGAAAAAACAATCAAATTTATCACGGCTTTTATCTTATGCCGGCGGACACAAGTATTTTACTTATGTTTCGTGGATTTTATCTGCCGTAAGCGCACTGACTGCACTTGTGCCCTTTTGGTACATTTGGAAAATTATCAACGAGGTATTGAAAACCTCGCCGAATTTCGGCAGTGCCGCAAATCTTACGCATTACGGCATAATGGCAATGGCTTATGCGATTATATCGTATTTAATCTATATCGGCGCACTGCTCTGCTCGCACCTTGCGGCATTTCGCATTGCGGCAAATATGCGTATTGACATAACCGAGCATATCGCAAAACTGCCTATCGGCTTTACCGACAGCTTCGGCAGCGGAAAGCTGCGCAAAATCATAAACGACTCCACTGCGGCGACCGAAACCTATCTTGCACATCAGCTGCCGGATAAATATGCGGCAATGGAGACACCTGTCGGACTTCTTGCACTGCTTTTGGTTTTCGATTGGCGGCTCGGACTTTTGAGCCTTGTGCCTGTTGCCGTTGGGTTTGCGGTTATGTCCGCAATGACGGGAAAACGAATGGAAGAAAAAATGAGGCAGTACGGCAATGCGCTTGCGGCAATGTCCAATGAGGCGGTTGAATATGTCAGAGGAATACCTGTTGTGAAAACCTTCGGACAGTCGGTATTTTCATTCAAAAAATTCAAAGCCACGATTGACGAATACAAGAAGTGGGTGCTTGCCTACACAAAGGATATGCGGCTGCCGATGATGCTCTACACTGCGGCGATAAACGGTGTATTTGCGTTTTTAATACTCGGTGTGTTTTGGTTTACAAACGGCACGGTTATAAGTGAATTTTTCGTAAACCTCTTGTTCTACATAATCATAACGCCTGTTATATCGGTCACGCTCACAAAAATTATGTATATGAGCGAGGAGGGCATGGTTATCGGCGACGCTATCGAAAGAATTGACAGCGTGCTTAATGCCGAGCCTATGAGCATCGGAAACTATCCGCAAAAGCCTAAAAGTGCATCTATTGAACTTGAAAATATTCATTTCAGCTATGACGGTAAAAAAGAGGTTATATCGGATATATCGCTGAAAATAAAAGACGGACAGACGGTTGCATTTGTCGGTCCGTCCGGCGGCGGAAAATCAACGCTTGCAAGCCTTATTTCAAGATTTTTTGATGTAAATTCGGGAAGTATCAAAATAGGCGGTGTTGATGTTCGTGATATTCCCAAGGACGAACTTATGAACACGGTTTCATTTGTGTTCCAAAACAGCAAGCTCATCAAAGCGTCCATTCTCGATAATGTTAAAATGGGCAAATCCAATGCCACGGATGAAGAAGTTTTAAATGCGCTTAGGGCTGCGCAGTGTATGGATATTATCGAAAAATTCCCCGACGGTGTCAATACCGTTATCGGAAGTCGAGGAGTTTATCTTTCCGGCGGTGAAATGCAGAGAATTGCCATTGCCCGTGCGGTGCTGAAAAACGCTCCGATTATCATTTTGGATGAGGCAACCGCCTTTGCGGATCCCGATAATGAGGTAAAGGTGCAGACAGCTTTCGCAAAGCTTTCCGAGGGTAAAACGGTTATTATGATTGCACACAGGCTTTCAACCGTTCGGAATGCGGATTGCATTTATGTAATTGCCGACGGAAAGATTGCGGAATACGGAAACAGAGCGGAACTCATAGAAAAGAAAGGTATGTTCTATAAAATGCAAAATGACTATCAATCATCCGTTAGCTGGAAAGTATCAAACGAAACGGAGGAATCGAGAAATGATTAAGCTTATACAAAAAGCCACGGCATCGTCAAAAGACGGTGCGGTAGGGTTAATAAAAGGCATTATCGCCTGCGCCTTTCAGAATATGGCATTTATGCTGCCGACAGGACTTTTATATTATTTGGTCAAAGATTTACTCGGCGGCGATATGGGCGGAAAAGCAGTTTTTTACACAGTCGGCTGCGTTATATGCTTTGCGCTTATATTAATTACAACTTGGTTTCAGTATAACAATACATTTTTTACGACATACGAGGAAAGCGGAAAACGTAGATTAAGCTTAGCCGAAAGGCTCAGAAAGCTACCTCTTTCGTTTTTCGGCAAAAAAGACCTTGCCGACCTCACAAGTACGATTATGGCGGACTGCGAAGTTTTAGAAAAAGACTGCTCGCACTACATACCGGCGCTGTTCGGCTCGGTGATTTCCACGATAGTCATTGCACTCGGTTTGTTTGCGTTTGACAAGGCAATGGCACTTGCGGCACTGTGGGTAATTCCCGTGTCGGTGCTGATTATCGTGCTGAGTTACAAGGTGCAGGACAGAGCACAGCAAAGGAATATGTCGGTCAAAATGGCTTGCGCCGACGGAATACAGGAATACATAGAAACATTGCGTGACCTCAAGGCCAACAATGCGGAAAGCAGATATCTTAAAGGTTTAAAAAGTAAAATCCGTTCTGTTGAAAAAGGCGCTTTCAAAACGGAAATAACAACTGCCGTTTTCGTAACCTCTGCCGGAATGGTGTTAAAATTCGGCATCGCAACAGTTGCACTTGTCGGTGCGTCACGGCTTGTCAGCGGAAAAATAGATGTTTTAACGCTGTTTATGTTTTTGCTCGTTGCCTCCCGTCTTTATGACCCTATGCAGGCATCACTTCAAAACCTTGCGGCGGTGATTGCAATGCGGACAAATGTTGCACGAATGAACGAAATCTTGGACCACGAAATTCAGCAGGGCGGCGACACTCTCACAAACAAAGGGTGCGACATTACCTTCGACCATGTGGGTTTTGCCTACAAGAGCGGAGAAACGGTACTTCGTGATGTGTCGTTCACCGCAAAACAGGGCGAGGTTACGGCGCTTGTCGGTCCGTCCGGCGGCGGAAAGACAACCGTTTCACGGCTTGCGGTCAGATTTTGGGATAACCAAAAGGGCAAAATTACTGTCGGCGGTATGGATATTTCAAAAATCGATCCCGAAAAGCTGATGACGCTTTATTCTATCGTTTTTCAAGATGTAACGCTTTTTAATAACACCATTATGGAAAATATCCGACTCGGCAGAAAAGGCGCAACCGATGAGGAGGTTTTGGCGGCGGCACACCTTGCGAATTGTGATGAATTTGCCGAAAAGTTCCCCGATAAATGGAATACCAATATCGGCGAAAACGGGTGCGAATTGTCGGGCGGCGAAAGACAGCGAATTTCAATCGCCAGAGCATTTTTGAAAGACGCACCGATTATACTTTTGGACGAGGCAACGGCAAGTCTTGACGTAGAAAACGAAACTGCTATACAGACGGCTCTTTCAAGACTTATCAGGAATAAAACGGTTCTTGTCATTGCGCACAGAATGAGAACAGTTGCCGGAGCCGATAAAATAGTTGTATTATCGGACGGTGTTGTTGCCGAGCAAGGCACACCGGAGAAACTTTTAAATAAAAACGGAATATTTAAGAGAATGGCTGATTTACAGCTTCAAGGACAGAATTGGACGGTGAGATAATGTCATTTTTTGAAAACACTCGTAAACCTGTGGGATTCGGCGGGAAAGTTATGACCGCAATGATGAATATAGGGCACAAACCTGTGGCACATTGGGGACTTCAATTTTTGAAAGTTTCGTCAAATGCCAAGATATTGGACTGTGGCTGCGGCGGTGGAGCGAACATTAAAAAGCTTCTTAAGAAATATCCGCATAGCATTGTAAATGGTATTGACTATTCTATTGTCAGTGTGGAAAAATCTAAAAAAGTCAATAATAAGGCTGTTGCAGAAGGACGCTGCACGGTTCTGAAAGGTAATGTGATGAATATGCCGTATTCGGCGACTTGTTTCGATGCTGTTACGGCTTTTGAAACCATCTATTTTTGGCAGGATTTGCCGAAATGCTTTTGTGAGATCTATCGGGTACTGAAACCCGGCGGAACATTTCTAATATGTAATGAGGTTAGCGGTGATGAGGCTAAAGATGAGAAATGGACAAAAGTCATTGAGGGAATGACCATATATAAAGATACAGAATTGAAAATATATCTCGGACAGGCAATGTTTCGCAATATTCAGATTCGGAAAAAGAATAATTGGTTGTGCGTTACGGCGGAAAAGTGAGGGATATTATGTCAAAAAAAGCAACGGAATTTCAGCGTGTGGCAATGAGCCGGATTTACCGCGGAAAAGAGATATTTAAGCCGCTTAACACCGGGTGGATTGATGAAAATGTTGCTTGCGTAAGAGAGTGGGTTGCAAATATATTTTTCTATCGCAAGGGTGAAACAACAATTATGATTGACGCAGGTTACAACTATGACAGGCTTGCGGAGAAAATGGGCTGGCTTGGGATTGACGCAAAATCAATACGGCATATTCTTATAACGCATCAGGACACCGACCACGTTGGGGCGGTTGAGGCAGACAGCTTGGGATTGTTCAAAAAGGCAAAACTTTATATCGGAGAAATCGAAAATCGTTATCTTGCGGGCGAGGTTCGTCGAAGGGTTATGCACCGCCTATATAAGTTGCCGCAGGTGACGATAAATAACAAAAAGCAACTGTTAAAGGACGGCGAAACCTTTAAAATAGGCGATATTAAAATCCACGCATTTCTTGTTCCGGGTCATACATGGGGACATATGGTATATATGATTGATGATAAATATCTGTTTACCGGAGATACGATTTGGTTTGGTGCAGACGGCGGTTACAGCTTTATTTCAGCACTTGCGGAAAGCAATAAGCTGGCGGTGAGATCGCTCGGGATTCTTGAGCAAAAACTGAAGAAAATGTGTGTTAAGCCGCTGTTTATTACGGGACATACAGGTTTTACCGACAACTTTGAATTTGCATTTGCACATAAGGAAAAGCTGTGTTCACCGTTTAAAAAGAAAGTTCATGATCCGTCGGCACCGTACGATGCCTATGATGAGTCTGATGATACGGAGAGAAATGCAAAAAACGGATTTTTAAAGGCAGCAGGGAAATAAGAGAACTGAAATAACGGAGGCAAGCTATGTTTTGGGATAATGTTGCGTGTGTATATGACGTTTTTGCAAATGTTATCAACCGAAAAACAAATGAGGAACTTTGCTCTGTGGTGAAAAATCTGATTCTGCCCGAATATGAGGTTTTGGAATGTGCCTGCGGCACCGGATTACTCACAAAAGAAACAGCACAGCGGTGCAAAAGCCTTGTTGCAACGGATTTTTCCGAAAAAATGTTGGAGCGAGCAAAGAAAAAGTGCCGTAAATATGCCAACGTACATTTTGAAAAAGCGGACATCATGCACCTTGATTATCCCGATCATAGTTTTGATGCAGTAGTTGCTGCAAATGTGATTCACTTGCTGGACGAACCGTACAAGGCTCTGCACGAGCTTGAACGGGTATGCCGCCCGGGCGGAAAAATCATTATTCCGACATATATGAACCGTACTGAAAACGGCAAGATCAATGGTGCTTCAAAGGCAATCGAAAAAGCCGGAGCTGATTTTAAGAGAAAATTCACTCCGGAGACATACAGAGGTTTTTTTGCTGCTGCGGGATATGCAGAAGCAAGCTATACTTTATGTGAAGGACGGATTCCTTGTGCGGTGGCGGTGTTGATAAAAAAAGGAGCGTTACTATGAAATATAAAATTGAAAAGAACACTGTACAGGAAACGCTTATTATTCCGCTTTATGCACGGAAAATGTGTTCCGAACTGTATCCCACATTGTATTATGATGAAACAGCGTCCGAACTGATTGATAAAATTGATTATGACTTTTCGGATGTTGCGGAAAAATCAAAGAGCCTTATGCAAAGATTTGGATTTTTGGAGGTTGCGATGCGTCAAAACGACCTTGCGTGGGAGGTTCGGGATTATTTGAGTACGCACCCGAACGCGGCGGTTGTAAACTTAGGCTGTGGACTTGATAACACAGGACGCTTTTGCGATAACGGAAAATGCAAAATCTACAACCTTGATTTTCCCGATGTTATAGCTGTGCGAAACCAACTACTTCCTGCCGGCGAGCGTGAGAAGAATATAGCGTGTGACATAAACGATATAAGCTGGTTTGAAGAAATAGACGCATCGGACGGAGTTGTATTTTTTGTCTCGGGCGTATTTTATTATTTTCGCACCGAACAGGTTAAAAGGCTTGTTCGGGCTATGTCAAATATGTTTGGCGGCGGCAGAATGGTGTTTGACGCCGCCGGGAAAACTGCTGTAAAGATGATTGCAAAGACCTGGCTTAAGGAATCAAAGATAAAAGATGTCAGCGCTTATTTTTCCGTTTCGGACGCAAAGAAAGAGCTTTCCTTATGGAGCAGAGATATGAGCATTTCAAGCAGAGGGTATATGCTCGGTTACGGCGACCTTAAAAATGCGCCTGTCGGCAGTTTTTTCAGGTTTTTGGCAAGCGTCGGCGATAATGTTATGAAGATGCAGATTGTGCGTCTTGATTTCGGAGGTGCAAAATGAAAATATCAAAAGCAAGAAAAAATTTACTTATCGGAATCTTTGGATGCATTCTTTTTGTAATCGGAGATTTCCTATATGCCGCAATCGGCAAAAAACAGAGTACGGAAACACTGGGACTTATGGTAAAGGTTGCATATCTCGATATGGCAACATGGCGAATGTTTGCAAGCATTATCTGCGGAGTGGTCGGAACAATACTGTATTATATTGGGTTTCATCAGATGTATAAGCTCTTAAAGCTCCGTATCAGAAAGCCGCAGGATCAAAAATGGCTGACAGGATTTCGTGCAGCGTATCTGACAGGTACGGTTTGCTGGGCGTATGTTCATTCTATGTTTATGAATACGGCTCTGATTTTTAAATTTATTTTTGAAAAGTATGGCGATGTGCAGTCTGCGGCGGAGGTGGCAAACAAAATTTTTTATTGTAACGCTGCACCGATGGCAGCAGCGTTTATCATCGGCGACGGACTTCTTTCGCTTGTTATGATTGTAATGGTGTGGAAACGAATCATTCCGCTGAAAAACACGGCTGTGCGCACACTTGCAACATTTTGCAACCCAATTGTATCCGCAGGGATTTTCGGGAATTTAATGACGCTCTTTCCGTGGCCGATAAACCAGCTTGACTTTGGGTCAGAATCAGCTGGACACGCATTTGTGCTTGTGTTGGGACTTGTACTGTTGAAATCAATGTTTTCAGATGCCGGAGGTGCAAAATGAAATATATAGGAATACCGCTCGGAATGTGGGTGCTGTTTGAAAAATCATTCAGAGAAAAGCTTGTCTCCGAATTAGGATATAATAAAATCACAGCCAAACAAATATCGAAAAACGCAAAAAACAGATACAAAAGCATTATCCGTAATCTGCCCGAATTTGAAAAAGGAGATCAGTTTAAAACAAACATTGTCGGCTGTGCAATGCTGGGTGCTTTTGTACTCTCTATGCCCAAAAGACCGAGCGTTGACGAACTTACCGAATACTATTCAAAAGCGATGATGACAAGGTTTATGAGGTGGCTCTGCCGCCAAAGCGGAAAGAAAAAATTCACCGCCAAAGACATTGCGGAAATGAAAAAAACTGCCGAATTAAAAGCTGCCGACCGCAATCCGTACTCGTGGAATATGGATTTTTATGAATATTCGGACGGCAGCGGCTATGAGGGGCGATTTACAAAGTGCGGAATTTGCATGCTGATGAAAGAGCTGGGGCTGTTCGACTTGACGCCTGCAATGTGTCGCTTGGATTATACGATGAGCGAGGCGGGCGGAGCTACGAATTTTGTACGCCAATATACCCTTGCGTCCGGCGGCTCGTATTGCGATTGCGGCTATAAAAAGAAGATTTAACGGTTGTTCGTAAAGCGAATTTAAAAGGAACTGTAAATAATGCCGTTTTTATTGCATTGTTGTATCTAAAACATTAACAACTTTAACATCCTTGCGGTTGGCATAGTCTATGATTTCAGTATCGCTCGATTCAGTATTATTCTTTTCAGTATCGTTAAAATCAGTATAGTTATTATTAGTATTATTTGAGTATGATT
>CAJKHT010000069.1 GCA_905199755.1 uncultured Eubacteriales bacterium
CATTTACCAACTTATGAAAAGATAATCAGAAATTTAGTAAGTTTTTTATTTAAAAAAACAAAAACTCTTATATCAGATATGCAGCGGAATAAAAAACGGTTCGGATTTGTTTTTCAAATCCGAACCGTTTTTTTTTATGCACTCTGAAGTGCGTCCTTGAGCCACCATTCGCCTATATCTATTGCTTTGTATAAATCATCACGTTCAGCCTTGCGGTATACCTGACCTTTTCCGAACTCGCCGGTATTGTCCATAAGCTGGATTTTAACCTTTGACGATACCTTTACTCCGTTTACTTCCTTTGATTCAACAATGTCAAGAACGAGGATATATTTGTCTTCAAGATTTCCGTAGTAAACTCTGCTGCCGCAGCGGATAAGCGGCTTTCCTTTGTAGGTTAAAAATTTCTTTTTCTTAGCTGCTGCCATGAAAATTTCTCCTTTCTCCGATAAAATCTCATCATCTATTATATCACATATTGTATAATTTGTCCAGTGTTAATTGTATATATCATTTTATGCAATACACGGCATACAAACTTGATATATAATTATTGACAATATATTTGCCGTGTGTTAAACTATTGAGTGATTGGGATATATAACGTGTAAAGTCAACAATTGGGTTGATTATTTTTGTATGGGAAAGGATTTAAGACACCGCATGAAGAAATTATTGTCATTTTTGAAGCCGTATCGCTTTCAGCTTGCCATAGGACCTGTGTTTAAGCTGGGCGAGGCTATTCTCGAGCTGCTTATTCCGACACTTATGGCTATGATTATAGACAAAGGTGTAAATTTGTCGAATAAGCCGTATGTTACCAAAATGGGGATTATAATGCTGTTTATTGCCGTTTTCGGATATTTTTCGGCGCTGATATGTCAGTACAGCGCATCAATCGCGTCACAGGGCTTCGGAACTGACGTGAGAAATGCCATGTACAAAAAAATCGGAACATTCTCGTGCTCCGATCTGGACAGGTTCGGAACATCGTCGCTTATAAACCGTATAACGGGCGATGTAAACCAGCTGCAGCAGGCTGTTGCGATGCTGATACGTCTGGTAATAAGGGCACCGTTTCTGTGCATAGGCGGACTTGTTATGGCTATGATGATAGATTTAAAACTGTCAATAGTATTTATGATAGTTATTCCCATGTTTATAGTGGTGCTGTTTCTTGTAATGTTCAAGGCGGTGCCGCTCTATAAAGCGGTGCAGAAAAAGCTTGATGCACTGACACTTGTGCTCAGGGAAAATCTGTCGGGTGTGCGCGTAATACGTGCATTTGCCGGCACACACCGCGAAAAAGCACGTTTTGCGGACGCAAACAGCGACTATGCCGATACTGCGATACGCGTCGGAAAAATTGCCGCGCTCACAAACCCGGCAACGGCAATTATAATGAACCTTGCCGTGATAGCGGTTATACGAATCGGAGGAATACGCGTAAATACGGGCAATCTTTCGCAAGGCGAGGTAATCGCGTTTATTAACTATATAACACAGATACTGAATGCCATGATAGTTGTGGCAAATCTGGTTGTGCTTTATACAAAAGCATATGCCTCGGCAGGACGTGTATGTGAGGTATTGAATGCCGAGCCGTCGCTCGAATACGGCAGTGAGGAAAAGAAAGCCGTTCCCGGAGCGCCGTGCATCGAGTTTAAAGATGTATCAATGACATACCCCGGAAGCGGTGCGCCGTCTCTGGAAAATATAAATTTCAGCATAAATACGGGCGAAACAGTTGGAATTATCGGAGGTACGGGTTCGGGAAAATCAACGCTTGTGAGCCTTATTCCGAGATTTTATGACGTGAGCGGCGGAGCGGTGCTGCTTGACGGCATAAATATAAAGGAATATCCCGAGCATCGGCTGCGTGAAGAAATAGCAATTGTGCAGCAGCGCGCAAACCTTTTCACGGGAACAATAGCCGATAACCTCAGAATGGCAAAAGCGGATGCATCTGAGGCGGACATAAAAAAAGCATGCGATACGGCACAGGCAAGCGAGTTTATAAGCCGTCTGCCCGACGGGTACAAAACGCAGGTATCGCAGAGCGGAAATAATTTGTCGGGCGGTCAGAAGCAGCGTCTTACGATAGCGCGCGCCCTGATTAAGGAATCCCCTATACTTATTATGGATGACAGCGCAAGCGCACTCGATTTTGCCACCGATGCACGGCTGCGCAGGGCGATAAAGGAGGATACGGCGCATAAAACGGTTATAATTGTTTCTCAGCGTGTAAATACAGTGAGAGATGCCGATAAAATAATCGTATTGGACGACGGAGAAATCGCGGGAATCGGAACACATGAGGAGCTTGCGGAAAAATGCGGGGTTTACAGAGAAATCTGTATATCACAGGAGCAACTGTAATATAATAGAGGAGATAAAAATGAAAAAAGACGGTACACTCCGCAGACTGTATGAATATACTGCGGAATATAAAGGAATTATGGCGGCTTTGATTTTTGCCGCACTGCTTGCAAATTCTTTTGCGCTTGTGGCTCCGTATGTTTCGGGGCGTGCAATTGATTTTATAAAGGGCGAGAATAACGTTGATTTCGCAATGGTTACGAAATTTTGCGTAATTCTGTTTGCGATTTATATTTTTAACGGTGCATTCACATGGGTAATGACATACTTTACGAATGTACTTTCCAACAGAACGATAGAAAAAATAAGGCGCGATGCGTTTTTCAAAATAGAAAAGCTGCCGCTTAAATTTTTTGACAACCATTCGCACGGAGATATTATAAGCCGTCTGACCAATGACGTAGACGCTGTTTCCGAGGGACTTTTGCAGGGAATAACGCAGGTATTTTCGGGGATAGTCACGGTTGTGGGTTCGTTGGTGCTGATGTTTATGCTGAGTGCAAAAATCACGGTGTGCGTAGTTATAATAACCGTGATATGCTTTTTTGTATCAAAGGCGATTGCGGCAAATTCGGGGAAAATGTTCAGGGAACAGGCGCAGACTACGGGCGAGCTTAACGGGTATGCTTCGGAAAAAATTTCAAACCTTAAAATAGTAAAAGCGTTCGGTTATGAAAAGCGCAGTGCAGAGGCTTTCGGCGAAATAAACGGACGGCTCTATGAGTGCGGACAAAAAGCGCAGTTTTATTCCTCGCTTGTAAATCCCACCACAAGACTTATAAACAATACGGCATATATTGCCGTGGGCGTGCTGGGCGGAATTGCGGCATTGAACGGTCATTTGTCGGTAGGTATTATATCGAGCTTTCTTATATATGCAACGCAGTTTGCGCGCCCAATAAACGATATGACGAGTATTCTGACACAGCTCCAGTCGGCACAGGCGGCGGCGCAGAGAATATTTGCGCTTGACGATATTCCGTCCGAGCCTGATGATGCGGACCGTGCGGAGCTTAAAGTCGAAAACGGTCATGTGGAATTTAAGGATGTTGATTTTTCGTATAACAAGCAAACGGAGCTTATAAAGAATCTTAACATAGATGCAAAGCCGGGACAGCGTATTGCAATAGTAGGGCCTACGGGTGCCGGAAAAACAACAATCGTAAATCTTCTGATGAATTTTTATGATACCGACAGCGGGAAAATCTTTGTTGACGGGCAGGATATAAATTCCGTAACGCGTGACAGTTTAAGAAAAGCATTCGGAATGGTGCTTCAGGATACATGGCTGTTTTCGGGAACTGTCAGGGATAACATTGCTTACGGAAAAGAAAATGCATCGGAGGAGGAAATTGTGAATGCCGCAAAAGCGGCATCGGCGCACAGCTTTATAAAGCGTCTGCCGCAAGGGTATGACACAATGATAACCGAGGACGGCGGAAACCTTTCCGGCGGTCAGAAGCAGCTGCTTACGATTGCCCGTGCAATGCTGTTTGATCCGCAGATACTGATACTTGACGAGGCAACCTCGAATGTAGATACAATGACGGAGCAGAGAATACAAAAAGCATTTCTGAAAATCATGGAGGGACGTACAAGCTTTATTATAGCGCACCGTCTGTCAACGATACGTGAGGCGGATTTGATTCTTGTAATGAATATGGGAAAGATAGTTGAACAGGGAATGCATGAGGAGCTTTTAAAGAAAAACGGATTTTACGCAAAGCTTTACAATGCACGTTAACAAAAAAAGCATTGAGCGGATAAAATTTTTCCGCTCAATGCTTTTTTTGATGTTATCAGTCCGACACAACCGCCGCCGATGCTGATGGTGACGGTGATGCATCGGGATTGTATTCTATATCGTCAAGTCTGTGGAAAGTATATCCCAGACCGCTCAGATACTCGATAACCGACGGAAGTGCGTCTGCTGTTGCCTGCTTGGTTGATGCGTCATGCATAAGCACTACAAGGTTATTGAGATTGCTCGTGTTTCTCTTAAGATATTCCAGAAGCTCCTGCGCATTCTTTGTCTTTCCCTCGGCATCGCCCGTAAGAGTGTTCCAGTCGATATAATAAAAGCCCATATCCTTTAAAGTCTTTTTGTACTTCTGCTTTTCTGCGGCATGGTCGCCTGCGTTGTAGCTGCCGCCCGGGAAACGCATAAGCTTAAATTCCTCTCCCGCATTTGCATCGCGGACGCTGTTAATTGCACTGTATGCTTTTTCTATTTCACTTCTAAATGCTTCTTCGGAAGCATATAATTTATCATAATTATGGCTGTAGGAGTGGTTTGCCACAAGATGCCCCTCCTCATAAACACGGCGTGCCATATCCGGGTTTGCCTCTATAAGCGAGCCGACCTGGAAAAACGTTGCCTTTGCGTTGTATTTTCTCAAAGTATCAAGTATCTGCGGAGTGACATTTGAAGTGGGACCGTCATCAAAAGTAAGATAACAGCGGTATTTCTGACCTGATTTTGCCAGTATTGTAAGCAAGTCGTTTTCTTCGGATGCCGGAGGTATGCTGTATTGCGCGGTTTGTTCGGGCTCCGGTGATGCCGATGCTTCCGCCTGCACGTCATTTTCGGGAGTGCTTTCGGGAATACTTGTCGAAGCCGTATTATCACCCTCCGAACCGTTCTTTTTAACGGATGAGACAACCATGCAGCCCAAGGCAATGAATGCGATAAGCGCAAAAAGCAAAATCACTGTACGTATACGCTTTTTTCTCAGACGCTCGCGTCGGCGGCGCTCTCTGCGTCTGCTCTCAAATTCACTCTGTGTTGCCATAAAAAATCTCCATTCCGCCGCTTTTAAGCGGCATATATATGTATATTACTATTATTATATACTGTTTTTCCGAAAAATTCAACATAATTTTTAAAAAATATAGGTAATTTCATCATAAAATAGAGAAAAACAATATATTTGGTCGAATTATGAAAAAAATAATTTTTTTGTGCGGTTATACGCACGGAAAGGATGATAAAAAATGAAAACAAAAATTATAGCCTCCGCGGCTGCGATTGCATGTCTGTGTTCCTGTGCCGCGCCGCAGCAGACTGCGGAACAAACGGCGGAGCCGTCATGCACCGCTTCGCCGTCCCCAACACCGTTATGCACCCAGCCGCCGCAGAAATACGATAATATGAGTACAAAGGGAACGGGCTGGGGATTGGTGCGCAAAAAAGGCGCGGCGCCGGAGGTAGACCTTAAGGGGAAGAAGCTGCTTGAAGAGCATAACGGATATTACATTGACGAAAGTATGCCGAAAGCATTATATCTTACCTTTGATGAGGGTTATGAAAACGGCTTTACCTCAAAAATACTTGATGTTCTTCAAAGTGAGCAGGTTCCGGCGGCATTTTTCGTCACGGGGCCTTATCTGAAAAATCAGCCCGAGCTTATACGGCGTATGCTTGACGAGGGACACATTGTGGGCAATCATACGGTTAATCACCCGAATTTGCCGCGGCAGACTGCGGAAACCGTGCAGAAAGAGCTTGGCAGCCTTAACAGCGAATGTGAGAAAATGTACGGAGCGTCAATGCATTATATGCGTCCGCCGGAGGGAGAATACAGCGAAAAGGTGCTTGCGGTTGCCGAGGATATGGGCTACAAGACAATAATGTGGAGCTTTGCATATAAGGACTGGGACGTAAATCAGCAAAAGGGCGCGGATTACGCATATGAGCAGATTACGCCGTATCTGCATGACGGAGCGATTATACTTCTGCATGCGGTATCGTCCGACAATGCCGGAGCGCTTGAACGCGTCATTAAATTTGCAAAGGAAAAAGGCTATGAATTCCGCAGTCTTGACGAGCTTGGCAGATAATGCTTTGCATAAAATGACGAATAATGTATAATAACGGAGAATTATGCAAAATCTTAGTACAAATGTTACAAAAAAATTACCGTACAATGTATATTTTATACTAATTACAAGAAAAAATGATAACATTATTGACCTTTTGCGTTTTTTGGGTTAAAATATAAGTTATAGCATGGAGGAAGAGGGCATGAGGATAATATCCGGTATACGCAGAGGTCATAAGCTTTTGGATTTTGAAGGTCAGAGCGTCCGTCCGACAACCGACAGGGTTAAGGAATCGCTGTTTAATATTATACAGGGGTTTGTTTCGGAGGCGCATGTGCTTGACATGTTCTGCGGCAGCGGTGCTCTGAGCTTTGAGGCGATTTCGAGAGGGGCTGCCGATGCGGTTTGTCTCGATACCGATGAAAAATCGATTTCCATAATAAAGAGAAATGCCGAAGCTCTCGGTTTTTCGGAGCAGTGCAGCGTGATTAAGGCATCGTGCTTTGATTATATGAAAAACACAAAGGACAGGTTTGACATAATCTTTCTCGATCCTCCGTATAATAAAGGTTTTATTGAGCCGGCGCTCAGGGGAATAACGGAGTATGATTTGCTATCCGAAAACGGAATTGCCGTTCTTGAAAGCGACAGCACCGATTTTTCGGGGGAATTTCCGGGACTTGCCGTATACAGACAAAAAAAATACGGACGTACTTATATTACTGTTTACAAAAAGGAATAATTCAAATGAGAACATCGGTTTATCCGGGCAGCTTTGACCCGATAACAAACGGTCATCTTGACATTATAAGACGGGCAAGTAAAATTTATGACAAGGTGATTGTGGGAGTACTTAACAATTCAAATAAGAAACCTCTGTTTTCCGCAGCGGAACGAATGGAAATGATAAGGTCGGTCACGGGCGGACTTGACAATGTTGAAGTGGATTGCTTTCAGGGACTGTTGGTTGACTTTGTGAAAGAAAAAGGTGCGGAGGTTATTGTTAAGGGACTGAGAACGGTTGCGGATTTTGAGTACGAGTTTCAGATGGCTCTGCTGAATAAAGCCTTAAATCCCGAATATGAAACGGTGTTTCTTATGACGGATTCAAAATATTCATACATCAGCTCCAGTATGGTAAAGGAACTGGCAGGCTTTAACGGTGACTTGACGGGACTTGTACCGTGCGAGATTATTAATAAAATCAAACAAAAATACAAATAGACGAAAGGATTGATCGGGATGGATATGGATATGGACATAATGGAGATTATCGATATGATGGAGGAGACTATAGATAAGGCATCTTCAGTACCTCTGACAGGAAAGGTTATGCTTGATAAGGACGAGCTGCTTGACTATATTCAGGAAATTCGTTTGGTGTACCCGGACGAGCTTAAGGAAGCAAAATGGGTAAAGGAAGAAAGACAGAGAATCCTCTCGGAGGCAGAATCGAGAGCAGAAACAATACAGAAAAATGCCGAAGAAACTCAGATGCAGCTTATTGATGAGCATGAAATTACAAAGCGTGCGTATGAGGAAGCAAACGAGCTTGTAAATAAGGCTCAGCAGAAGTCCATAGAGATTAAGACAGATACCGATCAGT
Organism: uncultured Eubacteriales bacterium; assembly: GCA_905199755.1. Taxonomy (GTDB): domain Bacteria; phylum Bacillota; class Clostridia; order UBA1381; family UBA1381; genus UBA4716. Next base: position 7,808 of record CAJKHT010000069.1, read on the forward strand.
ATGTGGATGATGTACTGAACGATGTTGAGCACCGTCTGGATTTGCTGCTCCGCAAGGTTCGCGAGGACAGAGGATATTTCAATAATAATTGACAAAGATTTAAGAACCGATATAAAAAGCAGGGGGTGCCGTATAAGAATGCGGCAGCCCCATTTGTGGTTATTTGAAAGGGAGGAACAGTATGCTTTCTGATATTGAAATTGCACACGGCGCTCAAATGAAGCATATCCGAGATATTGCGGCACAGCTCGGAATAGATGCCGATGAAATCGAATACTACGGTAAATACAAGGCAAAGCTCGGAAATGAGATAAGAGCAAAGTTTGCGGATAAAAAGGACGGCAAGCTTATTCTTGTTACCGCAATAAACCCGACTCCGGCGGGCGAGGGAAAAACAACGACAACAATAGGTCTGGGCGATGCATTGTCGCGCATGGGCAAAAAATGCGTTCTTGCACTGCGTGAGCCTTCACTCGGCCCCGTAATGGGTATAAAGGGCGGTGCCGCGGGCGGCGGCTACAGCCAGGTTGTGCCGATGGAGGATATAAACTTGCATTTTACGGGTGATATGCATGCGATAACCGCGGCGAATAATCTGCTGTCGGCGCTGATTGATAACCATATAAAACAGGGAAACGCACTTGACATAGACGTTACGAATATTGTCTGGAAGCGTGTGGAGGACACAAATGACAGAGCTTTAAGAAAGATTGTTGTCGGCATGGGCGGCAAGATAAACGGTGTTCCGCGTGAGGACGGCTTTATGATTACCGTTGCATCGGAAATTATGGCTGTTTTGTGCCTTGCTTCGGATATTACCGATTTGAAAAAGCGTCTCGGTGAAATTATTATAGGCTACAGCCGCGGCGGAAATCCCGTAAAGGCATCGGATTTGCATGCCGAGGGTGCAATGACGGCGCTGATGATTGATGCGCTTAAGCCAAATCTTGTTCAGACACTGGAGCATACTCCGTGTCTTATACACGGCGGCCCGTTTGCAAATATCGCGCACGGCTGCAACAGTGTACAGGCAACGAAATTAGCCATGAAAATGGCAGACTACACAATCACGGAGGCAGGCTTCGGCGCAGATTTGGGTGCAGAGAAATTTATTGACATAAAGTGCCGTTTTGCAGGTATATGCCCCGATGCGGCGGTTATCGTGGCAACGGTGCGTGCGCTGAAATATAACGGCGGAGTTGCAAAGACTGATTTAAAGACACCCGATGTTGAGGCGCTCAAAAGAGGATTTGCAAACCTTGAAAAGCATATAGAAAACATGCATGCTTTCGGAATACCCGTTGTGGTTGCAATAAACAGATTTGATACCGATTCCGAGGAGGAGCTTAGAACCGTTGCCGAGCTTTGCGAAAGCAAGGGTGCGGAGTGTGCTTTGAGTGAGGTTTTTGCAAAGGGCGGTGCCGGAGGCACGGAGCTTGCATATAAGGTGCTTAACATTATTGAAAATCAAAAGTCGGAATATAAGCCGGCATACGACGTGGATATGTCCGTTAAGGATAAGATAAACGCGGTAGTTATGAAAGTGTACGGCGGCAGCGGAACGGAATACTCCAAAAAGGCTTTAAAGCAGATAAAGAGACTTGAAGAGCTGGGCTTGGATAAAAAGCCCGTGTGCATTGCGAAAACGCAGTATTCATTGTCTGACGATGCATCGCTCCTCGGTCGTCCTACAGGCTTTACCGTAACAATAAATAATGTGCGCATTTCAAACGGTGCAGGATTTATCGTGGCGGAGGCAGGCGATATAATGACCATGCCCGGACTTCCCAAAATACCTGCGGCGGAAAATATTGATGTTGACGAAAACGGAGTAATTTCGGGATTGTTTTAGTTATTTGCCGTTTTGCGGCAGAATGGAGAAATGTATGGAATATGCTTCAAATTCATGCGCCGATACGCAGAAAATCGCCCGTGAGTTTTCAAAGCGGCTCAAGGCAGGGGACGCGGTGTGCATGTACGGAGATATGGGTGTCGGCAAAACGGCATTTGTGCAGGGACTTGCCGCAGGCTTGGGGATAAATGAACCGATTACAAGTCCTACCTTTACCATCGTAAACGAATATCACGGCAGACTGACGCTCTATCATTTTGACGTATACCGCATTGCGGATTGTGATGAAATGTATGAAATCGGCTATGACGAATATATCGACGGTGACGGAGTGTCGGTAATAGAATGGCCGCAGCTGATAGACGATATACTCCCCGAAAAAAGGTATAATGTCACGATAGAAAAGGATTACGGCAAGCATGACGATTACAGAAAAATAACCATAGAATCAAACAAGGAGCAGTAATGAGAGTTTTGGCGTTGGATACCTCGTCAAATGTCGCCTCGGCGGCAATTATCGAGGACGGAAAGCTTTTGGGAGAGAATATTTTAAATCATAAAAAAACACATTCTCAAAAGATAATGGTAATGATAGAGGAGCTTTTTGGCGATCTGGAGCTTACGGTACATGATATAGATGTGTTTGCGGCGGCAAACGGACCCGGCTCGTTTACCGGACTGAGAATAGGCGTGGCGACGGTTAAGGCGCTTGCCCACAGTGTCGATAAGCCGGTTGTCGGTGTCAGCACGCTTGCGGGACTGGCATATAATCTGCCGTATACAAGTTACATTATAGTACCTGTTATGGACGCAAGGCGAAATCAGGTTTATACCGCGTCATACATATGGGAAAACGGTACATTAAAGGAGCTTGAAGCGGACAGTGCAATGAGTATTGAAGACCGCGTAAGCTCATGCAGACAAATGGGAAAGGTGATATTTGTCGGCGACGGTGTTAATGTACACCGTGACTATATTGCCGGACAGCTCGGTGAAAATGCGTATTTTGCGCCCGTAACGGCACTCATGCAGCGTGCGTCATCGGTAGCGGCGCTTGCGTTGGAAAAAGCAAACAGAGGCGAAACGGAGCATTATTCCGCTTTAAAGCCGTTTTATCTGCGAAAATCGCAGGCGGAACGTGAATATGATGAAAAACACGGAAAGGAAGAATAACAATGATAGCAATAGGATGTGACCACGGTGGTTTTGAGCTTAAAAACCACATTGTAAAGTATTTGACCGATAAGGGATATGACGTAAAGGATTACGGTGTTTTTTGCGAGGACAGCGTAGATTATCCCGATTGTGCGGAGCCGGTGTGCAATGCCGTGACAAGCGGTGAGGCGGAAAAGGGAATACTTATATGCGGAACGGGAATCGGGATTTCGATTGCCGCAAACAAGCATAAGGGGATTCGTGCGGCGCTTTGCTCGGATGTGTACAGCGCGGAAATGTCAAGACGCCATAACAATGCCAATATCCTCTGCATGGGCGGACGTGTACTCGGACGTGAGCTTGCGTTTATGATAACCGATACATGGCTTAAAACCGAATTTGAGGGCGGCAGACACGAACGCAGAATAGAAAAGATACACGCTATAGAAAACAGATAAAATATCAAAAGCTTGCGGTCATTTAAGACCGTTAAGGGGTTGTTTAAAAAGTCACAGTCATTGATACTGTTTTGAAGTAATAACGTTTGATAAAAACAGATTGAAATCCGTAAAATGCGGATTTCAATCTGTTTTTTTTTGTGATATAAATTACCGTATTGAAATCTTACCTCCGATATGATATAATTCAGATGTATAAAAATAACGGAGGAGATGGAAATGATGAACATTAAACGGGTTATATCGGGTATTTTACTGCTTTTGCTTCTTTCAATATCATCGGTACTTGCGGAGGATTTGCAAAATGCAGACATAGCGAAGCTTGCGGCACAGCCGAAGTTTGATGAGCGTGACTACGGTACGGTAACTCCCGTCAGAGATCAGGGGAACACTTCTCTTTGCTGGGCGTATTCAGCGGCAAGTGCCTCCGAAACATCAATATTAAGAAGCGGCATTGATAAGAGCGTAAATGCAAATTCACTGCTTTTATCACCGCAGCAGATAGGGTATGCAAGACATAACAGGGGAGCCGATCCTCTCGGCAATACAACGGGCGAAACAACAAGCAATGCATGGAATTGGACGAATGCCGGCGGTGGAACGAAGTATGCCGCAGCACTGCTGTCAACATGGTGCGGACCTGTGAAATCAGATATTGCATATAATGCAAACGGCTGGGATAATGCGGCATATAAGCTGGAGAGTGCAATTGCCGTTGACGGAAGAAACCTTAATACGGACGAATCGGCGAGAGAAAAAATGAAACGTGCAATCGTGAAATACGGTGCGGTTACATTTTCTTATAACAATTCAAGGGAGACATATTACTATAACCCTAACGGCGAGAGCGGAAGCTCACCGCATGCCTGCACGATAATAGGCTGGGATGATACAATTCCGGCAGAAAACTTTTATCCGGGCAGGACAGTGACAAACGGCGGATGGCTGGTGAAAAACAGCTATTCATCACTTCCGTATTTTTATCTTTCCTATGAGGTAACATGCGAGCAGATTTATGCTTTTGATTATGCCTTGAATGAAAAGTACGACTGCAATTACTTTTACGATGCGTCTGCGTCGGACAGCGGAACAGGCAGTCTTTTACAGATTAAGCAGGCGGCAAATGTATTTGAGGCAAAAGGCTCCGATGAAAATACAATTGAACTGATTAAGGCGGTCAGTGTCGGAACGGTAGGCGAAAATGCCGATTGCACCGTTCAGATATATACCGATGTTCCCGACGGGAATTTCAATCCCGAGACCGCAGTACTTGCGGCATCAAAGACAGTGCATTTTGAATACGGCGGATTTAACTGCATAGAGCTTGATACACCTGTTGAGGTGAAAAAAGGCAGCAAATTTGCGGCGGTTGTAAAAGTGAGCAATGCATACATAGCAATGAGTGAGAATGAGGGTAACTCGTACATTTATCGCGGCGGCTGGAATTTATCGCAGGCGGTTCGTATAAAGGTTTTTACAAAGACCGAAGAAAAGAAGAACAGCTTTGTCGAGTTTATTGGCAAAACAAAGGTAAAGGCAGGCGGCAGCGGCACAAAAACACTTATTCTTGCAATGTATGAAAAAGAGTGTTTGAAGGATTGGCGGATTGAGACGGTAAATTTTGATACAGAGAGAGAAAAGACGGTTATGTTACCACCCGAGTGGGAGCAAGAGGGAAACGTATGCTTTAAGGCTTTTCTGTGGAACGGTATGTCGGACATATCGCCGATTTGTCCGTCGGCGGAATTTTATTAACAGCCTGAAAATCCCTTTTTGATACTCCAAAAAGGGAAAAATAATATTCAATTGGGAAAATCTGACGTGAATATTCCTTTATATCGGTGCGGCTTAAAGAAATTTATCTCAAGCGTCAATCATAACTCTTTTTGTCAATTTACTTTATCATTTTACTATGTTATATTTGAAATACAGAAAATAATCGGATTTTTTTATGTTTATATTTGCCGAAACGGAGAGCGGATATGTCGATACGAGCAAGCTTTCCGACTATGGAATAACAAGAAACAAGGTATACAGTAGTCTTGTTTCGGAAACAATATTTAATTCTTCGAGAAACACATTGTGTTTCAGCCCGAACTCGGTTACCGGCGAGGAAATCACTTACGGCAGAATGGTTTTTGCAAATGATAAAGTAAACACACCGCAGGCTCTTGATGATACAAGCGCGGCATATATGCTTGAAATGGAGGTTTCGGCAATCGTAAGAAATAACGGTATACATTATTATACAATCATGGGCAAAGCCTTTGACGGTTCAACCACAACAAGATGGGCAACAGAAAATTCGGAAAATACCAAGGTGGAAAGCCTGACGGTTGACCTCGGAACAGCAAAGGAGCTTGACTGCTTCAAAATAGATGAATTTTACAGCGGCGGAATAAGACGTACCGCAAGCTGTAAGGTGGAAGTTTCTGACGATAATACAGTCTGGAATGATTGCGAAAATACACTGACGGATAACGGTATATACGGAACAACAAACAGAAAATTCACACTTAATTTATCCGCACCGGCAACGGGCAGATATTTCAGAATTTCGTTTACAAGAACGGAGGCATGCGGAGAAAGCGGTGTGTCCGTATGGGAGATTGAGGCTTATAAAAACAGTGATGATTCGATAGAAGAAATAACGGCTGCGGATAAATCGCTTAAAGCAAAGGAATGGCTGGGCGAAAATGCAGGCACAAAGGCGGTTACGACAAATCTCAAACTTCCCGATGAGGTCAACGGAATGGTGATAACCTGGAGCAGCAGCGACACAGATGTCATTGCGGCAGACGGAACGGTTACGCGTCCGTCGGATTCGGATATAAGGATAACAAACTGATGAAGCTTGTGTCTCAGAAAGAATCCTCAGACATCGTTCAATTGAAACAATCATTCAATGAAGGCGAAACGGCAAGGCTATATGTATGAGATTGTGTTATAATAAGACAAGAAACCGAAAAGCAAGCTATATAATAGACTTAGACGATATGCAAACTGTAGTATATTTGTAGTAAATTCGCAAAAAATTTTCCGATAAATCAAAAACACCGCATAAATGCAATAAATTCAAGCATTATGCGGTGTTTTTTTTGGAGCTAACGAGCGGAGTCGAACCGCCGACCTCTTCATTACCAATGCAATAAAAAGATTGCAATTACTGTATTTTTATGGGTGTTGACAACTTGTTGACATCTTTTAAAGAGTGTATGTGATACAAAAAAAACAAAACGGAGTGATTCAATCAGATGTATTGTAGCTTATTTCAACGGTCGGACGATTTCTGCATCAACCTCATAATCATAGTACAATACTTCAAATCCTTATCGTCCAGTCCGAGACCGTCCGCCGTGCCTTTTA
>CAJKHT010000070.1 GCA_905199755.1 uncultured Eubacteriales bacterium
ATGTCTATCATTGCAAGATAAAGCATTTTTAAAAGACTGTCATCGGTCGGAAATATGTATAAAAAATACATAAATTATATTTCTGACATTTTCCACAATTTCAACATAAATTTTTCAAACTATCTTGCATATTACATCAATATGGTATATAATAATTCTAATAAATCAGCGCAAAAAACAAAAGGAGGAATTATTGTGTTGAAAAAAATTTTAACGGCAGTGCTTTGCACATTTATACTGCTTTGCACTGTTGCATTCGCTGCAGCCGAGCTAAAGGCGGGCGATACCGCCTATGTTGTATACGGCGGCACTGTAAATGTTACAAAAAATGCCACTTATTCAGGAGGCATAGCTGAGATCAGCAAAGGGACCAGAGTGACTGTTCTGGAGCCTTATGTAATCGGAGAGGATAACAGAAAGTTTCATAAAATTCAGCTTTCGGACGGCTCAATCGGATATATCCTTGCTTATACAACGGCTCGAGAAACAACACCGATACTTGAAGCCGGCGAGACTGCCGAAAAAGAGTTAAACAAGCAATGGGCATCTTCCGACACCGACAAGTATCAGCATGCAATAGAGATGACATTTCTTTCCGATTACATCTACGGCGGAAGCAAAACAACCGAGGGCAAGGAAAGAAATTTTTATGCTAAAGTACCGACGGAATGGGTAAGACACGATCGTCCCGCTTCGTTGCCGCTTGTTGGAATGGCTATTGTACATATAGGCGACGAGGGAAAAATCGGTTCGGTAAAAGCCTCGTTCTATCCCGGCAATCCGCCTATTAACTATCATGCCAAAAGACTTGATGAGCTTAAAGAAATAGGATATGAGCCCTTGTTTTCTGAAAATAGCAGAACCGAAGCAAACGCAAACACAGCATTTTATGCTACAACAACTAATGAGTTCGAGGTTGTTGCCTATAATGAGAATTGGGTTGCCATATGGAGCGAGGGCGGTGTTGACGAATCGCGCGGTTCAATCAGACAGTGCGGCGAGAAAGACGGTACTGCCTTTACAAGCTGGAAACCGGCTGTATATTTCCTGCCGAGAAAAAATTGTTATATTTTAGATATTAACAATCAGGTATCAACTGCTCCGAAAATCGAGGCAGTAGGAAAAGCAACAGGTCTTTTAATGGTTAAGACGACTCCCGATGATACCGATTATGTAAAATCGGGCATTATCAAAATCAACCAGTCGCTTCAGATTGTGGACAGCACTCCGCAAAACGGTCATTATAAGATTTACTATAAAAAAGGTCTTTATTATGTTGACGCAAAGTATGTGAATATGCAGCTCGCAAACACCGAAAAACCGACAACGCAGTACAAAGCAACAGCAGCTGTCAACTGTGATATTTCCGATGGTTCTTCGGTTGTAGGTTCGGTTAAAAAAGGTGCGGCAATCGATGTTATCGAGCTGAACTATGACGGAGTAAATTCAAAAATCTGGTTCAACTCAAAGGAATGTTACATTCCGACAAGCAATCTCGATGATTTAACCAAAACCCTGTCCGCTGCGGACACGGCAACGCTCGGTACACCTATCGGCGTTCTGTCCGTAGATACACCATGGGGCGAATGGGGTGCGCTGACATATTCTGCCGAAGGACTTGCAAAGCTCAAAGAGTACCGTTACGGATATATCAACGTTGATGAAAATAAGATGTCAGAGTACAATAAGTGGGTTAGTTCAAACAACGGTGATATTAATAAAATACAAGACAGAGAATGGGTAAATGTATACGGTATCGAAGAATTTTCGTTTGACCGTGATGCAGATATGCTGGATATTCCCGGAATAGATCCCTCCGATATAACCCCTTGGATTATAACAGGAAAAATCTATACTATTTTCTATAACGGCGAGATTCGCTATCTGGTTCACGAGGATGATGAGCATGACACATTTACCTATTATCCCGGAAACGGTTTCAGCAAAAACTCTGTTGCCAAGACACAGACTGTTTGCCTTGACGGTCTCAAATATAGCACCGTAGCATATAACATTGATGACAACAACTACTTTAAGCTCAGAGATATTGCAAAAATCCTTGACGGAACTATCAAAACCTTTGACATTAAGTATGACGGTGCAACAAATTCTATTGATATGCTGAGCTTTTATGATTACACATCGGTCGGGGGTGAATTAACACCCGGTGACGGCAACGAAAGAACTGCCCTTTCATCATCGGCATTTTTAACACTTGACGGTGTGCCGATTAAGGCAACCTGCTATAATATTGAAGGAAACAATTATTTTAAGCTTCGCGATATAACAGATGCATTGGATTGCCGAGTTGAGTGGGATGGCAACACTCAGATGATTTGGGTTATTCCCGCAAGAACCGCATATGATGATCCGGATGAGATAATGGGCTGATTTTTTGAATATAAAGCTTATATCATAAAAATTCGGAACAAACAAAACAATAACGAAACAATTAAAAATCCCGAAAACCTTATTTTTAACGGCTTTCGGGATTTTTATTATGTTTACCGTTCAGTTAAGTCGCACCTTTACGCTGCTTCCATATAAAAAGTTTCTGCTTTGCTACAACTGTATGTACGGTTGATTTTGAAACATTGAATACCTTAGCAGCACTTCTTACCGTAGCATTATTGTCAATTATGTACTGTGCAAGCTCGGCAGCACGCTGCTCAATATAATCCTTCATTATTTTACCTCCACCTTTTTTGTACATTCTATGAAGTAAAATAACAGATTATGAATATTAATCAGCTCTTAATACTAAATACCCCCTTTATTATATCATTCATTTCAAGCATAAGGTATTGCAGTTATTTCCAAAAATGCACATTGAGAAAAACGGAGTAAATCAAAGAAAAACAGAGAAAAACAGAGATTTAAAAGAAAAGTTTATTTTTTTTGAAAAATAGTATTGACTTTTCTATTAAAACGTAGTAAAATACAATGCGTTGACCGAGAACAAAGAATCGGTTGTATCTCATACTATAAATAGGAGGAAAAAACCATGAATTCAAGCTATTTGCAGAAACCCAAAGACGTTGAAAGAAAATGGTACATCATAGACGCAGCAGACAAGCCGCTCGGACGTGTTGCAACTGTTGCGGCAAGCATTTTGAGAGGTAAGCATTTGCCGACATATACACCCAATGTAGACTGCGGTGATCATGTAATCATCATCAACGCTGAAAAAGCTGTCCTTACAGGAAACAAGCTTCAGCAGAAGGTACGTTACTATCACACCGGCTGGGTAGGCGGCATTAAGGAAATCCATTATGACAAGCTGATGGCAGAAAATCCCGAGAGAGCTATGAGCTATGCCGTAAACGGTATGCTCCCCAACAACTCAATCGGCAGAAAAGCTGGTACAAGATTACATGTTTATAAGGGCGCAGAGCACAAGCAGGAGGCTCAGAAGCCTATCGCTTGGACAGGCGAAATAAAGTAAGGGAGGATTTTATAAATGGCTAAAGAACAATACTACGGTACAGGTAGAAGAAAGTCTTCTGTTGCAAGAGTTCGCTTGGTTCCGGGCAGCGGAAGCATCACAATAAATGGCAGAACAATTGACGAATATTTCGGTCTTGATACATTAAAGCTTATCGTGCGTCAGCCTCTTGAGGTTACAAAAACAGGTGATAAGTTTGACGTTATCGTAAACGTGCAGGGCGGTGGTTTCACCGGTCAGGCAGGCGCTATCCGTCACGGTATCGCAAGAGCACTCTTAGAGGTTGATACAGAAGCTTACAGAGCAGACCTTAAGTCAGCAGGCTTCCTCACAAGAGACTCAAGAATGAAGGAAAGAAAGAAGTACGGCTTGAAAGCAGCTCGTCGTGCTCCGCAGTTTAGTAAGAGATAATTATTTTATCTATAAAAACCCCACAACCACAACGGTTGCGGGGTTTCTTTTTTTATCTGTGCTGTGGATTTACCACAAATTAACGCATCTATTTGTTATGTAACGCATTAGACACCGTCTTTGCCATTCTGACCTTAACCTCACCCTACATATAGGCATGTACTTTAATTGCAGAGCAGAAAGGATAATAGAAAAATGAAAAAAGCAGTTATTATATTACTTATATTTAGTATCATCGGAAATGCAGCTTTAGGTATTTTAGCAGGTAGATTGTATTATGAATCGCAAGCGCGGGAACAAGAAAATGCAGCTCAAACACTTTCTGCAATGCAAGGTTTTTTGAATATGAACGATATTTTACAGAAGACCATAAAAGACGGTTTTATAGAGCGCCACGAGCTTTCTTCTATACAACATCAGATAATATTATATATACAAGCTGCATTTGACAGGACACAACATCTTTTGAGTAATGAGATAAATAATGAAAACTATCATATTTCATTTGCTTATTTGACTGCCCTTGAAGATATTATATTTAAAATCGAAAACATCAAACCTTTAGATAAAGATATTTTAAAGGCTCTTACCGATTCGGACTCTGTTGCCGGAGGACAATATAAATACACCTTAGCGGAATACATACAGTTGATGGCGACAAAGATAGATGAAGCTATAGCACAGTTAAACATTCAGGAACAGCCGGCATCTGTCGAAAAAGGGGGTATAATAATATATTCTACTCTGCCGGAAATCAAAAAAGCCTTCATAGATTTGTTTAAATAACAAATCTATGGTTTATAGCAGTAAATCTTCAAAAATAATTTGCCAAGAAAACAAAGAAAACCCTTATTTTCAAGGGTTTTCTTTGTTTTCTTTTTTATAGCTTGCAGCGTTACAGTCTGTTTTTTTCTTTCACAAAAAGCATTGCCGCACACAAAACACACGCCATACACACACATACGGCAGCAGTAAGCTCAAATACCGATGCGGCGGCAAATGCACGCGATGCGGAGGGATTGAACACAGCCTCGGTTATCGGATTAAAATGCAGATACAATGCAGCATACGCCGCGGCAATAATTCCATGCATAAGCTTTCCAAGAAAATACGGGACAAGACTGAGCCTGTACTTTGCAATTACGGCAATAACCTGCATATGAACGCTGAGTCCGGCAAAGCCTACTATAAATGCCGTCATCACAAGTTTTTGGGCAACAGGCAGAGTCAGCTCCGAAATCTGCACCGTTCCCGTGGCAAACTCCGTTATACCCGTAACAAATGCCCTGACAGCGCCGTCAATCGGGAGCATGTCAAGAGCTGTACGGCAAACCGCACTGAAAAATATTATTGCACCGCATACGGTAAAAATATTTTTTATTGAATTTTGCAAAGCGATGTTAAAAATCTCCCCCACTGTACGCTTTGGAGTTGTCATGACGGTCGGCGGCTGCACAAATTCGTTTTTCTTATAAAACCTGAACAGTATTCCCACCGTAAGCGCCGCAAGAATGTGTGTCACATACAGCATTATTCCGTATCGCATATTGGTATATACAGCAGCACCTACCGAGCCTAAAATGAAAAGCGGTCCGGAATTATTGCAGAACGAAAGCAGCCGTTCCGCCTCTGTTTTTGATATATAGTTATTTTCATAAAGCTCCCCCGCCGTTACCGCGCCCAGCGGATAACCGCTGACTATTCCCAGTATAAATGCCGGCGAGCCTGCCGGATTGATTCCGAAAAGCGGCTTCATGCACGAACGGAACAATCGTGCCGGAATTTCACAAAAACCCGAGTATATAAGTATTCCCGAACAGATAAAAAACGGGAACAGCGTAGGAATTATCATTTCAAAGCAGATGTTCATTGCATACTTTGCATATTCAATTGACAGCTGTGCATTGCAGATAATCAGGTATATAACACATATTACCGCTGTACTTATCAGATATTTTTTCATTTCGGTTGTCCTTTCTTTTACGCTTTTTCTATATATATGAATTAAATACCGAAAAATACATAAATTTAATATATAACCATGATATTAAATCTACGGCGGAAAGGACGCTTAACATGCAGAAAATAAGAAAAAAGCTTGCCGATATATGCGGTGTCCCGGAGGGCGCGGTAATGGATATTCCCGTTATCACCATGCAGGGAAATATCAGAATGAATATCGAAAATTATAAAAATATAATTCTGTTTACCGACTCCGAGCTGCGTATTCTTGCAAAGGACATGATCCTTTCAATATACGGCAGGAAGCTTAATATTGATATTATCAACTCCGAAACGCTGTCCGTATCGGGATTTTTTGATAAAATAGAATACAAAGAATAAAAAAAGGGGTAAAAAATGTTAAATAAGTTCTTTAAATTTCTTAAAGGATATGTTATAATAGGCTTATACGGGAATAATACCGAGAGATTTGTCAACATATGCATACGCAGAAATATACATATAGGCTTTGTAAGCCGTTCGGAGGACGAGGTACGCATATGTGTAATGAAAGGTGATTTTCCGCTGCTGCGTCCTGTTGCGCGGAAAACACACACACGTGTGAAAATCTTAAAAAAATGCGGTTTGTACAATCTTATGGGCAGATACGGCAGACGCTATGCACTGCTTTTGGGTACGGTTGCCGCCGCGGCATTTTTCTTTATCTGCTCGGGGTACATATGGACGGTTGAAATCAACGGTGCCGAAAGCATAGACTGTGAAAAGCTTTGCGGCACATTGAGAGAATGCGGTATATATGCCGGAGCAAAAAAGAAAAACCTTACCGGCGGTACGGAAATAAAGAATAAAATTTTAAGCGAAAATGACGGTATTGCATGGGCATGGGTGTATATTGACGGCGCAAAGGCTACGGTTGAGGTTTACGAGAAAATCATTCCGCCGTCCGTAACGGACAGAAACGCACCGTGCGATATTATAGCGGCTTGCGACGGCTACATAAAAAATATAATCGTGAAAAACGGTCACGCCGAGGTGCAGAAGGGTGATATTGTATGCGCCGGTGATGTTTTGATTTCTGGTACCGTGCCTATTTTTAAGAAAGGCATTGATACGGAAGAACGATATATGCAGGTGCATGCAATGGGAACCGTCGAAGCGTACACCTCACACCATGCATCGGGTGTTTATAAGCTGTACTATGAATCACGTATACCCACGGGCAAATCAAAGCGCAGATGCAGAGCGGAGATTTTCGGAAAAAGCTTTAAATTATTCCTGAAAGAAAGTATTTCATTTGAAAATTATGACAAAATAGAAAATAGGTACGAGCTTAAGCTCCCGTTTATCGGATATACGGGACTTGCATGGAGCTGTACATCATATTCGGAGGTCAGCGTTAAGCGTGAACCGATAAGCGTTGATTCGGTAATGGAATTCGCAAAAAACGAGCTGGAAGAGAAAATTTCAAAAGAACTGCTTTACGATGCGGCTCTTACCGATTCGAGCATGAATTACAGCTATATTGACGATGAAACCGTAAAGGCGGAGCTTACAATGAACTTTATAGAAAAAATAGGTACCGAACAGTCAAAAGAGGAGTGAACATTATTGGTAACAAGGCAGATTGAAGTGCCGCAGAACACAGACCTGTCTCTGCTTTTCGGAAGCTTTGACGAGAATATAAAGCTTATCGAAAAATCCATGGCGGTAAACGTACGGGCAAAGGACAACGCACTTCAGATTACGGGTGAGGACGACAACACCGAAAAAGCATTGCAGGTGCTTAATATCCTTATGCAGATAACAGCCAGAGGCGAGGTTGTGGATCAGCAAAAGGTCATCTATGCAATAACCATGGCACAGGAGAACGGCGGCATAGACATAAAAATGCTGGGCGATGACTGTATCGCCATAAATGCAAAGGGGCATCCCATTAAAACAAAAACCCTCGGTCAGAAAAAATATACCGATGCAATCGAAAACAATACAATAGTATTCGGCATAGGTCCAGCAGGAACGGGCAAAACATATCTGGCGGTGGCAAAGGCGGTTACGGCTTTAAGAGCAAAGGAGGTAAACCGCATAATACTTACACGTCCGGCAGTGGAGGCAGGCGAAAAGCTCGGATTTTTACCCGGAGATTTGCAGAACAAGGTCGATCCGTATTTGCGTCCTCTCTATGACGGTATGTATGAAATGCTCGGTGCGGAGGGATTTTTAAGGTATCAGGAAAAGGGTGTTATAGAGGTTGCACCTCTCGCATATATGCGCGGACGTACTCTTGACAATGCATTTATAATACTTGACGAAGCACAAAACACCACTCCCGAACAGATGAAAATGTTTCTTACAAGAATCGGCTTCGGCTCTCATGCCGTTGTGACCGGCGACATAACGCAGATTGATTTGCCCGGCGATAAGCGCTCGGGACTTAAAGAGGCTGCGCGCGTACTGCGAAACATTGAGGATATAGAATTTTGTATGCTTACCGAAAAGGACGTTGTGCGTCATCCGCTGGTTCAGCAGATTATAAAGGCATACGCTAAATATGATGAGGAAAAAGAAAAGCGCAGAAAACGCTGATTTACGGAGGAAAAACGCATGATAATGCTTATGATGGAAAATGAGCAGGATAAAATCGAGGTAACGCAGGAGCTGGAAAAGCTGTTTCATGATGTATGCTGTCGTGTCATGGAGTCGGAGGACTGCCGCTTTGATGCGGAAATAAGCATCACCCTTGTTGATAATGAGCGTATACGTGAGATAAATTCGGAACAGAGGGGCATTGACCGCGTAACGGATGTTCTTTCCTTCCCCATGCTTGAATTTGACGAAAACGGTGAAGCGTATGCGGACTTTGATTCGGACGGAGATTTTGTACTTTTGGGCGATATTGTAATATCACCCGAACGCGCCGTGCAGCAGGCGGAGGAATACGGTCACAGCTATATGCGTGAAATGGCATTTCTTACCGCTC
The DNA here is from genome assembly GCA_905199755.1 of uncultured Eubacteriales bacterium. GTDB lineage: Bacteria > Bacillota > Clostridia > UBA1381 > UBA1381 > UBA4716. The sequence continues at coordinate 8,796 of CAJKHT010000070.1, forward strand.
ATTCGATGCTGCATCTTTTGGGATATGACCACGTTGACTCGGCTGAGGACGAAAAAATAATGTGCGAAAAGCAGGAGGCTGTTCTGCAATCGCTCGGAATAACCCGTGATATATGAAAAACAAAAGCTTTATAAAAAGTATGAGGTGTGCGCTTAACGGTTTCATTTATGCGCTGAAAAATGAGGATAATCTGCGGTTTGATATTTCCGTATTGTTTACGGTTGTGTTTTTCGCGCTGTTTTACGGCATAAGCCGCACCGATGCGGCAATTATTTCGGCTGTGTCCGTAATGACCGTAGGTGCGGAGCTTTTTAACACCGCAATCGAACGCGCAGTCGATACCGCCGTTTCGGAATACAATCCCCTGGCAAAGGCGGCAAAGGATGTAAGTGCGGCGGCGGTGCTTGTATGCGCAGTCGGCGCTGTAATATCGGGTGCCGTGATATTCGGTAATTTTGGGAAAATACACGCAGCGCTTTTAAAAATATTCCAAAATCCGCTTTATGCTGCGGCATTTATTATACTTATCACTATCGACGCAGTGCTTATCCTCAAAAAAAGAAAAAGCAAATAACGTATTTACTCACTTGAAAGGAAAACTTGAAAATATGAAGAAAAATGAATACAAATCGGGCTTTGCGGCTATAATCGGCATGCCGAATGTAGGCAAATCCACACTTTTAAACACACTTGCAGGACAAAAAATTGCAATAATTTCGGAAAAGCCGCAGACAACAAGAAATAAAATTCTTGCGGTATATACTACGGAGTCGGAACAGATAATTTTCACCGACACCCCCGGCATACACAAGCCGCACAACAAGCTCGGAGAATTTATGGTAAATGCTGCAAACGAAAGCATGGACGGTGTGGACGTTATACTGTTCGTGGTTGATGCGACGCGGAAAATCCAGGATATGGAGCGTGAAATTGCTCAAAATATAAGCAAAACGGGACTTCCGTGTATTTTGGTACTAAATAAGGTGGATCAGGTACACAAGGAAAATCTTCTTCCTATGATAGCCGATTATTCGTCCATGAATGAATTTGCCTCAATCGTACCGCTCAGTGCAAAAACAGGCGACGGCACGGACATTCTTATTGAAGATATACGGGAGCATCTTCCGTTCGGACCGCAGTTTTACGATAAAGATACCGTGACCGACCAGCCCGAACGTCAGATTGCGGCGGAAATTATCCGCGAGAAGCTGCTTTGGCTGCTTGACAAGGAGGTTCCTCACGGAATTGCGATAGAAATAACAAAAATGCAGGAAAAAGCCGATATAACAAATATATATGCGACAATATACTGCGAAAAAGCCACCCACAAAGGAATTATCATAGGAAAGGGCGGCGAAATGCTCAAGAAAATAGGTACAATGTCAAGGGCGGATATTGAAAAAATGCTCGGCAAAAAGGTTTACCTTGAGCTTTGGGTAAAAGTGAAAACAGACTGGAGAAACAACGATTTTCTTATCAAAAATTTCGGCTATAAAACCGAATAGAAAATAGTGTCAGTATATCCCCTTGAAAAAAACCACACAATATTAATACGGCGGATAAAATGCCGTACAAAATCCATGCATTGTTTTTAATATGCATTTATTGCCGCAGACATGCGGTCAGGGAGGCAGCTATGGAAATTTTTTCTTGGGAAGCATTTGAAAAAACAGGCAGTATTGATGCCTATCTTTTATATAAACTGGAGACATCACTCCGTCATGAAGAGGTTAGTAAGAAACAATGGCAGACTGTATCAGAGCAAAAGGAGTTATCATAAAGCAGACGGATTACGGCGAGGGTAACAGAATTATAAATATTTTTGCCGAGAATATGGGAATAATCAAGGCGGTAAGCTACGGCGCAAAGAAAGCAAAAAGCCGCCGCGCGGCATCAAGTCAGTTTTTATGCTGGGGCGAATTTGAGCTTATGCCCGGCGGCGGTGAAATGATGACGCTTAAAAATATAGACCTTGCGGACGGTTTTCTGCCTATCGGCGAGGATATAGTAAAGCTGTCGCTTTGCGTATATCTTTCCGACATAACATATGCAATGCTCGGCATGAACAATGCCGATAACAGACTTTTAAGGGTGTTTTTAAACACCCTTTATGCGCTTGCCTATCGGAATGAGCCGACTCTCAAGGTTAAAAGCGTATATGAACTCAAGCTCATGACAATTGAGGGCTATGCTCCCGAAACGGACAAGTGCGGAGTGTGCGGCTCGCCGAGTGTGGCACGGTTTGATGCGCAAAAAGGCACAATGCTCTGTAAAAACTGCGCGCACGGCGGCACGGTGATGAATGAGGGAGTGTATAAAGCACTTCGCTATATCGTACATAGCGATGACAGAAAAATGCTTTCATTCATCGGAAATGACAGTCTGTATGAGCAATTGGGCGAAATCTCGGAAAAATATGTACTTACTCATGCCGACAGAAGCTTCAAATCTCTCGGTTATTTTAAAGCCATGCTCGGCAGATGACCGTATCTCTTATTTTATTACACATTCGTTATAAATTCTATACTTTTTTACAAAATTTCTATTAAAATAATTGCAAATACCTCATAATAACTGTATAATATTATACTGAACAGGTATCGTTTTTCGTTGAAACGGAAAACGTATATTTATAATTGGAGGAAATCAAATGAAAAAAATATTATCTTTGTTATTGGCGGCATACATGCTGTTCGTACCGCTTACCTCTTTTGCGGAGCCGGATAACGGAAACAGCGGTTCTTCCGACCGTATAATATCGGAAGCTTCCGAGCTTACTCCGCCCGATGTGAGCCATGCCGAATCGGCACTTCTTATGGATATGAAAACAGGCAGAGTGCTTTACGGAAAAAATATCGATGAAAGGCTTTTTCCGGCAAGCACCACAAAAATGATGACGGGAATACTGGCGCTTGAAAGCGACAGCATGAACGACACCGTCACCGCAACATACGAGGCTATAAAGGACATAACTCTTCAGGACTCGCATATGGGTATACTTATAGGCGAGGAGCTTACAATGGAACAGCTTGTTTCCGGTATGCTTGTGTACAGTGCAAACGATGCGGCGAATGTAATTGCAATACATCTTGCCGGCTCGATTGAAGCATTTGCCGACAAAATGAACGCGAAGGCTCAGGAACTGGGCATGCAGAATACACATTTTGTCAATGCCTGCGGCATACATGACGATAATCATTATACAACTGCGGAGGATTTGGCAATTCTTGCACAGTACTGCATGAAAAACGAACGATTCAGAGAGATTGTTAAAACACCGATTTATAAAATGCCGGCTACGAACAAATATGCACAGGAGCGCGCACTGCCCAACACAAACATGTTTTTAAGCTCAACACGGTCAAGCTACAGCTATCAGCCGTGTATAGGAATTAAAACGGGACATACCGACCGTGCCGGATACTGTCTTGTCAGTGCTGCCGAATACAACGAAATTTCGCTCATAGCCGTGGTTTTAAAATGCAATAACAAGGATACGGGCAGCAATGCATATTCTTATATAGATTCGAGAAATTTATTTAATTACGGCTTTAACAATTACGTATCCAAGCAGATTGCTTCTCCCGGTGATGTGATTGCCGACTCAAAGGTGTATGAGGCAAAATCCGATACAAGAGTTGCACTGACAGTCCCGGAAAATATATATGCACTTGTTCCGTCTTCAGCCGATCTCGACAGCGACCTTTCGGCGGAAACCGAAATTCAGCAGGAGCTTTTAACCGCTCCGATTAAAAAAGGAACCGTTTTGGGAAAGGTTGTATATTCCTGCGGCGGCGCACAGCTTGCAAGTGCGGACCTTGTAGCTGCGAATGATGTTGAACGGGACAAGATACTTTATATAGCTCATATAGTCTTAAAGGTTTTAAAAAATCCGCTGTTCTTCATACCTGCAATACTGCTTATAATCATTGCATTTATCGCCAGAAGTCAGCGCAAAAAGAGAGCGCGAAAAAGAAAGCTGCAGCAGCTTAAACGAAACAAACAGCGCTCCACACCCGATGTTTCGCGCCGTATGCCGGACAGAAATGCAGCACAGACTCAGCAGAGGGATTCGCAGTCAAAGGGTTCAAATTCACGCTACAGCGGAAGCAGATTTGAATAAACATAGCAAAAAAAGCTGTTTAAAAGGTCAATTGACCTTTTAAACAGCTTTTTCATATTCACTTTTTATCTGATTTACCTGTTATTATATCTTTCGTATGCCGCCTGCACAATTTCACATGCACGGTCTATTTTCAGAGTTTTCAATCCGCTTTCAAAGCTACTCTCAAATGTATCGAGAGAATTTATGCCCGAAATATACTGTGCGGTATTTTCGTCCACAAACTTTTCGATTTCCGTCATAATATTTGAATATTCCGTACTTTCGTCAGCTGTATATGTGAGTGTGGGAAGCGTTGTTGATTCCGCTTTTCCGATATGCTTTGTCCAGTTTGCCAGAGATTCCTGCTGCTGCGGCTTTGAGTAATACTGCTCAATATATCTCTTATCCTGAACAAACGAACCGTTATTTGCAGCAAGGAAGTACTTGCCCATCGCCTGCGTAACCGTAAGTCCTTCGGAATTCTTCATAATCTCATCGGTATATGTAGGATAGCCGTCCTTCATCTCATAGCTCTTTCCCTCTATACCAAAGTTAAAGAGCATATGCCCTTCCTCACTGTAGCCATAGTCAAGAAGCTTTGCGGCAAGCTCGGGGTATTTGCAGGAGGTGGTTATAGCAACCGAACCGTATGACGAATAAGTACCCGTCGCAGCGTCAAACTTAGGTATGCCGCCTTTCTTATCCGCAATAAACGGAATACCGACTATATCAAACTGCTGTCCTTTTGCAGACATTGTTTCAAGCCACTTGCCTACACCGCCCCCTCCGCTGGCATATGTCATACCCGACTCACCGTTAAGCATATTCGCATCAAGCAGTGTAGAATCGGTAGAAACATAGTTGTTGTCAAGCAGTCCTTCTTTATACCATTTGTTAAGTCTGGTCAAAGCCGTCTTGTATTCCGGCTGTGACGGTCCGAAAAGGACTTTGCCGTTCTCAACATAAAAGGTCTTTGATGCCTGACAAATATTCAAAAGATAGTTTGTCTGGTAGTTCAGCATTGTGAGCGGAGCCTTTACTCCCAAATCATTCTTAAATGCACGGAGTGTTGTTTCAACCTCGTCAACCGTTTCCGGAATGGGCAGATTCAGCTTTTCCAGCCAGTCTTGTCTGATAACCGGTCCGCATGAGGTTAAAAGCTCCTTATCACCCCTGATAAACGGGAATACATAATAGTTGCCCTCATCGGTAAGAACCAGCTTGTCAACATCTTTATTCTCCGAAAGATACTTCTTTAAATTAGGAGCATATTTATCAATCACATCGTCCAGCTTGATAATTACCTTATCATTAATTGTTACTGTCGGACCGCCGAGAGCCTTTGCCCAGTCATACT
>CAJKHT010000071.1 GCA_905199755.1 uncultured Eubacteriales bacterium
CAAGACTCCTCCTTTCTTACACTTTACCTTTCCTGTGAAGGTTTGTGCATAGACCAAATCTATTTCATTGTAAGCAATACGTGCGCCTATCTGCTGGTCGCCGCCCTGAGGACCGGACAAAAATCTGTACACATTAAGCCCTGTATTCTCAATAATAAGCTTGCCCGTAGTGCCTGTTGCGTATAACGATTGTTTTGCAAGTATACCCTTGTAGGCTATACAAAACTGTACCATCAGTTCTTTTTTCTTGTCATGAGCTATTAATGCTATATTCATCGGAACAACCATCCTCTCCACCGTTTATTATTTATTTGATTTGCCAAACAATATGCGCAGCTTTTCAAAAAAGCCGGGCTTTTTGTCCTCCATATTCATAATAGGCACATCCATGCCTAAGATACGCATTGCAATGTTTTTAAATGCACAGCCTGCCGGTGAATCATTATCCCAAACGGCAAGCTTTCCCTGAAGCGAGTCGGCAATAAGACGTTCATCATCGCGCACTATGCCGAGCAGGGGAGTTTGCAGAATATCCATGCAATCGTCAATATTCATCATTATTCCGCGCTCTATCATGTCAGGGCGAACCTTATTGATTACAAGCCGAATATTCTCCGTACCGTTTTCCTCCAGACAAGAGATAACTCTGTCGGCATCTCTTAACGCCGCTGTTTCTGGAACCGTTACGATAATTGCCTCCTGCGCGCCCTGCATTGCATATTTGAATCCGCCGTCCATACCTGCCGGGGAATCTATAATGCAGAAATCAAAACGCTCGGAAAGTCTTTCCCAAAGCTTGTCAAGCGCAGATGTATCAACAGCCGATGCATCTTTGGTCTGCGGTGATGCTATAAAATAAAGATTTTCACAGTCCGTATCTTTTATAAGCGCTTCATCAAGAGAACAGCTGCCGTTTAACACATCGGATACATCATAAACGATGCTGCTTTCAAGACCGAGCGCAACATCGAGATTTCTCAATCCCATATCCATATCAACCAAAACAACAAGCTTTCCCTGCATTGCAAGTGCTGCACCGAGGTTTGCGGTAAAAGCCGTCTTTCCGGTACCGCCCTTGCCGGACGCCGTCATAATGACTCTTCCCATATTTTACCTCCATGTCAGCATATATTTATTCAACCTTATATATTATAACACATAATTTGCGGTTTGTCTACTATTTCACTAAATATTCATAAGTATAAATTTGATTATCTGTTAATACTGCTCTTCGCATACCGCTGCCCTCATATTTGTAATCATATTTTGCCGTTCCGGCTATTGACGCTTTTTCGGGATTAAAATCCAATGCGGTTATGTATGCACCTTTATTTCCCAGACATCCGGCTTCGGCAGTACCGTATAAGCCGCCTATTATGATAATGTTTCCTACAGCGGCAACGGTTGCACCCTTTTCGACATCTCCCATAAGAATAAGATGTCCGTCGGAGTCTATTATTTTGCCGCTTTTTACGGAACCCTCGTAAAAACGGGCTCTGCTGGATTTGAAATTATTTGCGGCGGCATTTCGTATATCTTCAAGCTCCTCTGTCTCACGGCTGTTTTCTTTGTGTTCGATTGATGCTTGAATAATATCTGCCGTTTCATACCTGACCTTGCGTTTTTCTCCGTAATATATACTGCTTTCGGGAAGCATGGAAGTGACGACAGCTTCAAGTCTTAGCATATCGCTTTTTTCAAGACGGCGGCCTGTAAAATAAATATTGCAGTGTCCGCTTCCAAAAAATTTTCTGAATTCATCGAGTCTGCGCCGGAGCGTATCTACAATTTCGGAAAAATCACATTCCGAGCCGAGCTGGATTTTTACTCCGTCACCGGTACCTTTGAATTTTATTATATCGTTTTCCAATGCTATCCCTCCTTGTGTATATATCACGGAAGAAGTCCGTTAATGTTTTCGGATTTGCTGTCATCTGTGACTGTTTGAGATGTAAGTCCGAAATATTTGTCGAAAATATCTCTTGCGACATATGCCGCATTTGCGCCGGAAACACCGTGCTCCAGTACCACCGATACGGCAATCTGCGGATTGTCAAACGGGGCATAGGCTATGAAAAGCGCATTGTTGGAACCGTTTCCTATCTGAGCTGTACCTGTTTTGCCGCCGATCTCTATGGGGTAACCCTGGAAAATATTTGAGGCACTTCCCTCATCAACAACTTTTTTCATGCCGTCCTTTACGGCATTTATGATTTCGGGTTTCATATCGACTTGCTCAATAGGTTCGGGTTTGGTTTCTTTCACAATGCTTCCGTCCTTTGACGAACGTATGCTTTTTATTATATTAACCTTGTAGCGTGTACCGCCGTTAGCAATTGCGGCAGTGTAATTTGCCAGCTGCACCGGGGTGAACATACTGTAGGACTGTCCGATTGCCGCCTGCAGAGTATCACCGTCATACCAGTCGCTGCTTGTAACATTCTTTTCGACAGCCTTTTTATATTCGGGACTTGCCATATGACCTGTGGATTCCTCGTTAAGCTCTATTCCTGTTTTCTGTCCGAGACCGAACTTTGCGGCATAATCCATAAGCGTGCCGATTCCCGTTCTTCTTCCTGCCTCGTAAAAGAAATAGTTGCATGAATTTTCTATAGCACCGGAAACGTTTAATTTACCGTGTGTTGTGTGATATTCCGACCATATCCAGCATGACGGCTGGTAGTCGGTGTAGTATGTGTATACACCCTCGTCCTCGATTGTTTCCGTAGGGGTTATTTTGCCAGACTGCATTGCGGCGATTGCCGCAAGAGGTTTAAAGGTAGAACCGGGGTTGTAAATTCCGCTTACGGCTCTGTTCCAAAGCGGATTTGAGTCGTCCGAAGCAAGCTTGGAATAGTCCTCGTTAAAGCGTGACATATCATACGACGGATATGATGCAAGCGCCAGAGCATCGCCTGTTTTTATATCCAGCACTACGGCAGCGCCAGATTTACAGTCGGCACCCTTGTTTTTACTCCCCGAGGCACGTATTCCGCTGATATTTTTCTCAAGACTTTCTTCAACTATCTGCTGTAAATCACTGTCGATTGTAAGCGTGACATAGTTTCCGGCTTCGGGATCGGTATTCTGACCTGCGGCAAGCTTGCTGCCGCTTATGGTCTTGAAAACGCCTGTTATACCGTCCCTGCCGCGCAGATATTTTTCCGCCCATTGCTCGATACCCTGCTTGCCTATCATGTCATTCATGCCGTATTCATTCGAATTGGCTGCATACTCTTCGGCACTTATTTTTCCTATTCTGCCGAGAAGATGTGTGGCAACTCCGGGTTTTTCGTATTGACGGATGTAATCATTTACAATGCTTACACCTTTATACTGCTGTTTAAGCTCTTTTATATGAGTTACAACCTCAACCGTAACATCGTCGGCGAGCGTAAATGCCGAAGATGAAAAGCCGTGCTGTTCGGCTTCGTAGCGTACACCGATTATTCTGCGTGCCTGTTCCTCCGTGTATGACGGGGAAAGTTTATATATTTTTTTGAATTCATCAATAAGGCTTGCCGCATCAATATCCGAATTTATATATTTGCCCGTATACGGGTTTTTCTTGAACCATTGCGTGCGTTCCTCGTCCGCATCATTGCCCGCCTGACCGAAAGTGTACTCGTAGGGAGCATAGCTTACGGGGAAAGTATCGTAATATTTGCAGTATGAGGATTTAAGGAGATCTGTAAGACGTTCGAATATGTCATTCAGTTCTTCGTCATTCATTCCGGCTTTCTGCATCATAATGCTGTAGCCGACTTTGTTTGTTACAAGTGCGGTGCCGTAGCGGTCAAATATTTCTCCGCGCGGAGCTTTTGCAACAATGCTTGTTGTCAGTCTGTTTTCGGCAGCCTCCTTGTATTCGCCGCCTCTGACTATCTGCAAATCAAACAATTTATAAATTACGGCGGCACACATCACAATACACAGCAGCTTCAATATAAAAAATCTCGACTTACCGTTAGACATTTTGCAGTTTCCTTTCTATATAATAAAGTTCTTTTTTTCATTGTGTGAATACACCGTCTTTTTCAGCAGCGGATAAATAATAACCGCAAATACGGCTGTAATTGCATCCGACAGCAGTATTGATGGCAGTGCAAGCTGCATATATGTTCCGATTGACGGGTTTATCGCGAGTGATACAGCTGTTTCGGCAATAAATACAAATACAGCCGAGCATAATACGGTTTTAATCAGCTCATGGATATATATTCTCTTTCTTTTAAACCGCATTACAAACAGCGAAACTGCGGCTGACAGCAGCAGCGAAAAAAAGAAATTATCACCCGTAAATGAACCGGCACACGCTCCGCATATAATAGAAACAGTCATTGCATATCTGAAGCTGCCCTCCAAGAATGACAGACTGATAATAAACGGAATTATTATCATAGGCGGAGCAGCCGGACATATGTAATGTACGGCAATTGTTTGTATGAGAAATATCATCAGTATCCAGATAAATATTTTAAAATTTTTCATAAATAAGTTATTCCTTCATTCCGTTTATGACAAGAACCGCGTAAAGCTTTGAAAAATCAACAGCCGGTGTTACTGTGGCATATTCAAGATTTCCGACATTGTCGGAGCTTATATCTTTAATTTTTCCGACTGCAAGCTTTGGCGGATAAACGCCGCCCGAGCCGGAGGTTTCAAGCATATCGCCCACAATGACGGAGGAATTGCTGTCGAGAAACGACATTTTGCAGAGTCCGTCACGCGCCAGCTCCGCATCCCCCTCGACCACACCGATTTTTCCTGTTCTCGATACACGTATTCCTATGGCGGAATCTGTATTCAAAAGCGTTGAAACGGTTGCCCAGTTGGGACCTGTCTCCGTAACCGTACCAACGATTCCATCATTGGTTATAACGCAGTTTCCTTTTTGTACTCCGTTCAGAGTGCCTTTGTTTATTTCAACGGTTCCGTACAGGCTGTCCGAAGAATAGCCTATTACCTTTGCCGCAAGGGAGGTGTAATCGGTTATGCTGTTGCGCAGTCCCAGAAGTCCCAGAAGTCTGTCGTTCTCATCGCGGTACTGTTCTGCGGTTTTGCTGTTAAGCTCCAGCTCGTTAACCCTCTGAGAAAGCTTTTCGTTTTCTTCTTTGTAGGAATCCATTTCCCATATAAATGAGGTCAGACAGCTGACCTTATAGCTGATGTATGAAAATCCGTTCTGAAAAGGGACGAATACGGTGTTCAATGCACTTTTAACGGGATTAAAACCGGTAAAATGTACGAATATTCCGAATACAACAATACCTGCCGCTGCGGCAGCGGCTTTAATGCGTATACGATTTTTTTGTTTTAACATGTATTTTCTCCATTCTGCCGTCAGTTTTTTGTGTCGGCAAGCATTGCTTTGATTTTGTCAAGAGACTTTCCCGTGCCTATTGCAACGCAGTCGAGAGGATATTCCGCAACATATGCCGGAATTTTCGTGCTTTCGGTTATAAGCTTGTCAAGACCTTTAAGCAGAGCGCCGCCGCCTGTGAGCATAATTCCGTTTTCCATAATGTCGGCGGCGAGCTCGGGCGGAGTGTTTTCAAGGACAATTCTTATAGCTTCAAGCATTTCGCTCACATTTTCGCTGATTGCCGAGCGTATTTCGCTTTGCTTTACCTGTGCGGTTTTGGGTAAGCCGGTGGAAATATCGCGTCCTCTGACTTCATATGTTGCCTCCTCGTCATCGGCATAAGCCGAGCCGATTGTTGTTTTTATTTCCTCCGCCATATGTTCTCCGATATTTATTGCATGTTCTTTTTTCAGATAATTTATGATTGCGCTGTCCATTGCATCGCCTGCAATGCGCACCGATTTTGATGCCACAATACCTCCCAGCGATATAACGGCAACCTCTGTTGTGCCGCCACCGATGTCTGCCACCATGCTGCCGCGTGCGGCATCAACCGGCAGCCCGGCACCGATTGCCGCCGCCATAGGTTCCTCAATAAGTACAACGTCACGCGCACCTGCCTGCATTACTGCTTCTTCAACCGCACGGCGCTCAACCTCCGTAATTCCGGACGGAATACATACAATAACGCGCGGCTTCATAATGCTTGAACGCGCCTCTTTTATAAAGCTTCTTATCATAGCCTGGGTTATGTCAAAGTCAGCGATGACACCGTCCTTCATGGGACGTACCGCAATGATGTTTTCGGGAGTGCGTCCTATCATGTCGTTTGCCTCGCTGCCTACCGCAAGCACCTTGCCCGTATATTTGTCAATAGCTACAACAGACGGCTCTCTGACCGTTATTCCGCGTCCCTTGACATATACAAGAGTATTTGCTGTTCCCAAGTCAATACCTATATCTTTTGCAAATATTCCCATTTATATAACCATTCCTTTCATCACACAACATTTAAAAGTATGTCTGTTTCAAAATCATTTTTCAGTGTATCGTAAAGTGCCGAGACGGGAAGCCCGACCACGTTGGCATAGTCGCCCTCAATGCCTTTGATTAGCATACCGCCCAAGCCTTGAATACCGTATGCGCCGGCTTTATCCATAGGCTCTTTTGTGCGGATATAGCTTTTTATTTCATCCTCGTTAAGCTCTTTGAACAGCACATCTGTTTTCATATTGCTGCAAACCGTAAAGCCGTCCTTTATGCGCATTACACAGTAGCCTGTATAAACCTCATGGCTGCGCCCCGAAAGGGAGGAAAGCATTTCAAAAGCGTTGTTTTCGTCTTTGGGCTTGCCCAATATTTTTCCGTCAAGCACAACAATTGTATCGGCGGCTATTATAACCGCATTTTTCCTTGTGAGTACCTTTTTTGCGGTTGCCGCGGCTTTTATAAGCGCAAGCTCCTGCACATACATTCCGGACGCGATTCCCTCCGGGGAAACGGAGCTTTCATCGGCATCGGATACAATAACCTCAAAATTAAGACCGATTGCATTAAGCAGCTCGCGGCGCCGCGGTGACTGAGATGCAAGTATAAATTCATTCACGATAATTACCATAACCTTTCTGTCTGTATAGGGGGATATTTTTACAGTACACCTCTGTAAAAATGTCCTCGGGTAAATGTATTTTCGGGCGGCGAAGACACGGCTTTGACGCTCAATGCATTTTTGTATTCGTCAATTATTCTTCCGCATTCGCCGGGTGTTTCAAGTGTAAACATCAGCCGTATTGTGCTTATTCCGAGAGCTGTAAAATCATTAAGCTTGTCCGCAATAAAAACAGGCTTTGAATTTAAAAGCACCGCACGGCAGCTTTTTTGACAAATGACAGGAAATTCTTCTCCTTTTCTGTCATGCAGCGCATAGCGCGGTTTGCCGTTCTGACACTTATCGGCTGCCTTAAGGGGGCAATTTCTCATAAGCATAAGCGGAAGTCTGCCATAACCGATTATTTCTGCATTAACATCGGTGTTTTCCGTGAGTTTGCGAATTTCGGCTGTGTTAAGCTCCGGCGAAAGAGTTACGGCTTCAAGCTCCGAATAGTGATTTGCCGTAACGGAATTGAATATGTTAAGCCTGAAACCGCCGTAAAGCTTTTTGCCGCGGTAATGTCTTATCGCCGCGGGCGAGGAAACCTCAATGTAATCGGAAACGGGTGTTTCGCCGTCAAATATATCCGGCAGCTTGGCTATTATTTTTAATTCATTGTCTGCACTTTGTATATCCGATACAACGGAATTTGGTGCATAGATTGTTTTAATGCCATGCTGTATAGCGGTGCGCGCCTGCTGCAAGGTCATCACATCAGCCGTAAGTCCTAAAGCGGCTGACGGCTTGCCTTTTGCGGAAAATGCAATATTTGTATCGCATTTTCTGCCGATTCTGCGGCTTTGACGCAGAGCAATGAGCTTTTCCGCGGCTTTTCGGCGCACCTCGTTTATTTCCTTTATCGGCACGGTAATTCCGCTGCCTACCGAACAGAATATATTTTCTGCCGCAAACGGTGTCTGCCCGAGCTTTGAAAGCTGTTCTTCAAGACGCGCCTCGTCAAGCGGACGGTTAATTGCCTGCTGTGCATATACGGTTCCGCTTTCGGCGGCAACATTGCCGTCATTATCTGAAATTATTACCGACAGCGGTGCATTTTCGACGAGTGATGCCTCTATGCTTACCGGGATTTTCCTTATATTTGCATCGGGTGCGGCACGATGCTTTGCAGCATCGGTAAATTCATTTTTTGATGCATTGCCTGGGTTTTCGTGGCTCATCATATTTTTGCCGAGATTTTCGGTAAAATATCCGTCGGTAAATCCCGAACGTGAAAAAGCGTCGGTAAGCTCTTTCATATCGGCAGGGGATACCTTATGCGGATTGTCAAGATATTTTCTGTATATTCCGACAACCGCGCTGACATATTCGGCTCTTTTCAGTCTGCCTTCGATTTTAAGAGAAGCGACTCCGATGCTTTCAATGTATGAAAGATCGTTTATAAGCGCCATATCCTTCGGACTTAACATATATCCTTCGGAAAGTATCTTTCCGTGTTCGGTAATTTTATACGGCAGACGGCAGGGCTGGGCGCATCTGCCGCGGTTGCCGCTCCTGCCGCCCAATATGCTCGACATAAAACACTGCCCCGAATAGCACATGCATATCGCACCGTGTACAAAAATCTCGATTTCCGCTTTGGCATGTGCGCATATATGTTCAATTTCACGGGCTGAAAGCTCGCGTGCAAGCACAACTCTCGAAAATCCCATCTCCTCAAGATATTTCACACCGTCAAGGCTTGTGACCGTCATTTGAGTGCTTGCATGCAGCGGCATATCGGGAATAATTGAATGAATAAGCTTTGCCGCGCCGATGTCCTGAACAATAAGTGCATCAACGCCTGCGTCATTAAGCATGTACACGTAATCCGCAAGAGCTTTAAGCTCTTTTTCTTTTATTAGCGTGTTTACCGCAGCATGTAAATCAACACCGTATAAATGACAGTAATCTGCGGCTTTTTTTATGCCGTTTTCATCAAAATTTTCCGCGCTTTGCCTTGCTCCGAACTTCGGACCGCCTATATACACCGCATCCGCACCCGACTGTACCGCTGCATGAAGTGCGGTTTCATTGCCGGCGGGAGCCAGAAGCTCAATTTTTCTTTTCATCTTTTTTTCCGTCAATCATGTCAAAAAGCCTGTCCTCACGACTCGAATATTTTGCTTCAAGCTTTGCGGCTTTTTCCTTTTGAAGTGTAAGCTGACCTTCAAGAAATTTTATCTGCGTTTTCGCTTCTTCAAGCTGCCGGTTTGCAGTGTCTCTTTCGGCAATAGCCTCTGTTTCGGCTATTGTTACCTGCGCGGAAAGAGCCTCGCCGAGTTCTTTCTGAAGCCGTCGGTTTTCTTCTTTAAGCTTTGTGTTTTCGGCATTTAAAGCTGCTGCCTTGTCATCATATCCTTTTTTGTAGTATTCATCACAGATATTGAGTGCGGCAAGTACAATCGGGCGCTCGCCCATTATATTCTTGCCGTTTTTGAGAACGAGCTGTATTTTTTCGTTTATATGCTCACCGAGCTTTGCCATATATTCGGGCGATTCCTCCGAAACTATGGTATACATTCTGGAATTAATTGTAAGATTGACTCTGTTAAGCGCCATTATTTTCCCTCACGTCCTTGTCTTAAGCGTTAATTTTTATTTATACCTACTTATTATACTATACTTTTCGCAAAAATAACAGTCCTTTTTTAAAATTTTTACAAAAAATATCAGGATATTTCCGAAAAATTACCGATGTATCGGGGTATACTATATTTCGGGTGATTTTAAATGCGGAAAATGTTTGTATTGATATTGATTTGCTTGTGTGCAATGTGCGGCAGGGCATATGCTTTTACGGAGAATTATGATATTATACTGGATGAGATGATAAAATCCGAGGGTGTCTTTGACGGCAGGAAAGGGGTGGTATATGCCGAAATTGCCGGGTTTGAATATGAAAACTCGCTTTTTACGGTCACGGTTAAAGACGATACGGCCGAATGTGCGGTGTATGATGATATTGACGGTATTCAGCTTACCGATGTGCTTAAAATTCCTTTGAACGGTATGAATTTTATATTATCAAGTGCGGAAAACGGCGAAAAAACGAGTGTTGTACTTAGCAGCGGCGGTAAACAGAAATTCTACACAATATCAAATGATACCTTTTGCGAGTCGGAAAACATGACATATACGTCAAAAACCGATATTATAAATGTTAAAAACGGAAAAATACGTGATTTGTGCGGCAATCGCAGACTGTATAATCTTTTAAACGGATTAAAACGGCACAGAATTGAGCGGAGCGGGTATCTCAATGTTATAAATACGATTGATGAATCGGATAAAAATGATATTCGGAGGATTGCTGCCGCATGCGCGGACATTATGAAATTCGATGTGCGTGATTACAGCTATGACACGCTTGTAAAGTATATTCTTTGCACGAACAGGAATTTCGGAATACTTACGGATATTGAGCCGGGAAATTTCGAAGCAGGGGAGGGAATATCGATTGTACGGGAGGAGTATATTGATTACGTGCTTGAAAATGTATTCGGTGTACAGCCGGAGCAGGCTGCCGTAAATGCGCTGTCAAGCCGCGGATTTTGTGTCGATAACGGATATTATTACTATAAGAATATATTTGACGGATTTTATGCTACGGAGATTATAGATATTGAGGCAATATATGATTTGGGAGAAGAAGTATATTATACGGTTTTTTCGGATATATACCGTCAGGGGGACAGTGTTGCTCCGGAGTACAGCTATGCTGTGGTAAAAAAGACGGACACGGGGTACAGAATGCTTAAGCTCGGAATGGGAGAAAGACTGCTCGATGATGAAGAACTGCAAGAATTTTCGGCGGAGGGCGGATATAAGAAATATGCATGGAATAATGCGGCGGATGTAAAAGAAAGCTTTGACGGAGGATTGTATGCGGCATTGTTTTTGGTGTGCCTGTCATGCGGAACAACGGCGGCGGTCTGCGGCGTGATTTTTGCTGTAAGCGAGGTAAGGGACAGAAGAAGATACTGACAGTTAAAGAAAAAACAATGTATTTAAAGGCGCAGATTATGACGTGTTCGTGAGCGGAGAAACAAAAAGCGGCAGTATATTTGTCAAGAGCGGCAAAGTATTGTTTGACTGGCATGCTGACGTTTTTACGGCAAATGAAGGTACAACAGAGGGTAAAACATCTTTTGCACTGATTAAGACCGAAGGCAGCAAAGTGGTTCAGGCATATATATTTACCCCTGAAATAAAACAGTAACCATAAAAGGACCTCCCGGTGAGGTCCTTTTGCATTATTTATCGGCAGGAAACGGATATACCGATTAAAACAGCGTGTTTTTTAAAAACACCAAACGAAAAAATGCGGTTGTTACATTATATTAATATAAAAAGGTCTTGACTATCTTCCCAAATGGAGGTATAATAGCTTTATGCTATTTTATTATAAAATGGGTTTTCGGTGCGAAAACCCGGATTCAGAAAGGAATGGTTAATCAAATGAAGAAAAAAAGCATTGTTACGCTTTGTTTCTCAATTGCTGTAGCGCTTCTTCTTAACTATGTTGCATTCTTCGGATTCAACATAGCGGGATTCAGCTGGGGCGGTGTGCTGAGTGACAAGGGTATCAAAAAGGGTATCGATCTTGCCGGAGGTTCGGTTATAACTTTCCAGGCGGAAACGGATACGGCTCCGACAGATGATCAGATGAATGTTGTCGAAGCTATACTGCAGACTCGTCTGAACAACGCAGGCTATACCGAATCGCGTATATCCAAGGGTGATAACGGTAAAATCACTATTGAAATCCCCTCGGTTTATGAGACGGACAAGGCTGCGGAGCTTCTCGGAAAAATGGCAAAGCTTACATTCAGAGATGCGGATAACAATATCATACTTGACGGTGCAACGGACATTAAGACCGCAAAGTATCAGTATGGTCCGACAAAGCAGAACGGAACTTCCGAGCCTTATGTAACGGTTGAGTTTACTCCGGAAGCAAAGACTAAGTTTTCAGAGGCAACAAAAGCGGCAGCGGCAAAGTCATCGGAAAGCAAAAACTATATATCGATTATGATGGATGAAACCGTTGTTTCAAGCCCGAGAGTATCGGAGCAGATAAACAGTGACTCATGTATTATATCGGGAAGCTTTACTCCCGAAACTGCGGAGGAGCTTGCTAACCAGATTAAATCAGGTCAGCTCCCGTTCAATCTTACTGTTGCAAATCAGGAAACCGTAGGTGCCGAGCTGGGTTCAAATGCACTTCCCACAAGCTTAACGGCGGCAGGTATAGGCGTATTGCTTATCATGCTGTTTATGGCAATTATGTACAAGGTTCCCGGACTTATAGCCGATATATCACTTCTTTTCTATGTCGGAATTATCAGTCTGGTTCTCGGCTTGCTCCATGTAAATCTGAGCCTTTCGGGTATTGCCGGTATAGTTCTTTCCATAGGCATGGCGGTTGACGCGGACTGTATCATATTTGAACGTATGAAAGAGGAGCTTTCACTCGGCAAGACAATCAAGGCATCTGTCGATGCAGGCTTTAACAAAGCATTTTCGGCAATCCTTGACTCAAACGTGACAACAATTATATCATGTGTTGTATTAAAGCTGTCCAATATCGGTACGGTTGAGGGATTTGCCGTTACGCTCGGTATCGGTGTTATACTTTCGATGTTTACGGCTATCGTAGTTACAAAGTTCCTGTTAAGACAGCTTGTTAACATTGGTATTAAAAACAGAAATGCTTTTTACAGACCGATAAGGGTTAAAGGAGGTGCAGAAGAATAATGAATACTAAAAAATTCACACAGAACAGATGGAAATTCGTTATTATTCCGGCACTTATAATTGTTTTGGGTATAGTAATGTATATAGTACACGGCGGTTTCAATTTTGATATTGAATTCCTCGGCGGTACAAGAATGCAGGTTGAACTCAACACCGAATTTAACAATGACGAAATCACAAAAGAAGTAATGGATCAGCTGAATCTTTCGGCTGCCGTACAGAAATCGGGAACAAGTACTACTCAGGCGGTAATTAAGCTTCAGAACACTGACGATAATAAAACCGCACAGGAAAATGTTATGAAGATTTTAAGAGAGAAGTACAATCTGGCAGAAGATGCACAGCCGATGTCTGTTTCAACCGCTTCGGCAAGCTTCGGTATGGAGGTTCAGAGAAAAGCACTGTTATACACACTTCTTGCAATTATATGTATTCTGATATATATTGCGATAAGATTTGAGTGGAGAAGTGCGATTATGGCTGTTATTGCACTGGCAATCAATGTTGTTGTTATGGCTGCCGTTTATGCTATAACAAATATTGCTCTTAATACGACATTTATCGCGGCTATGCTTACGGTTGTCGGATATTCGATTAATAATACCATTGTCATATTTGACCGTATACGTGAAAATATGAAAGGACGCAGAAAAGAAGAATCAATTGAGCAGCTGGTTGACAGAAGTATTGTTGAAACACTCGGCAGAACAATTAATTCTACCATTACAACACTTATCACAATCGTGCTGATTTACATTTTGGGTGTAAATACAATTAAGGAATTTGCATTGCCGCTTATTATAGGTATTGCAATCGGTGCATATACATCAATCTTTATTGCAAGCACATTCTGGGCAGTATGGAGAGAATCGGCTTTAAAAGCAAAGGCTGAAGCTGCTGCCGAAAGACGTGCGGCAGGCAAGAAAAAGAAATAATTTTATTTATTGCCTTGTAAATACCGTGACACCTTTTTCGGTGCCGCGGTATTTTTTGTATATTAATTGGCTCTTTGTCAATAGTTGGGGTAAAATGCAAAATGTATATGTAGTTGGGTATG
>CAJKHT010000072.1 GCA_905199755.1 uncultured Eubacteriales bacterium
AGTGTGTATGGAATGGCTGTGGCGTATGATGCAGGATCCGAAGCGGCTATTTCCTTAATGAATAAGATATACTATAGGTGTTGTTTCTTTTTGTTGCGGAGAGGAAAAAAATGGAATATACATATGAAGAAAGCGTAGGAAAACGGATAAAAAGCTTGCGCATAAGCAAGCAATATACTCAGGAACAGCTTGCAGCAAAGCTTCAGCTTCACGGCTGTGATATTTCCAGAGGAACATTAGCAAAAATTGAGGCAAATAAACGTAATATCAGACTTTATGAGCTGAAAATGCTTAAAGAGGTTCTGAATGTTACGTATGATGACATTTTGGGATAAATTTCCTAAAATATGGAAAAAATCTTTACAAACCCTTGACATTATTTCCATAATATGGTAATATAATGTATATAGAGGAAGAAATTTACATTTTTCCTTGTATATAAAGCTTGGTTATACACCAAAAAACAAAAGGGGGATTTTTTCTCAATGAAAAACAAAATATCTGTATTGATAGCGGATGACAACACTCAAATCACGGACGAGCTTTCAGCATACATAGCAATGCAGAGCGACATGTCCGTTGCCGCAGTTGCCGCTGACGGCGGGGAGGCATGGGAGCTTATTTTGGAAACAAATCTGGATGCTGTTATTCTGGATATGGTTATGCCCAAACTGGATGGCATGGGCGTATTGAGAAAGCTTAAAAGCCTTTCAAAAAAGCCTGTAGTGGTTGCATATTCTATTTCGGCATTACAGCGTACAATTGAGACTGCTATAGGCTTGGGTGCGGATTATTATCTTTTAAAGCCGCAGACCTGTGAAAGGGTTGCCGAAACGGTGAGAGAACTCACAAAATCCGGTAATACCGCGTCATCTGCTGTCAAACAAGAGGTGGATTTGGAGGCTCTTGTAACAGAGTGTATTCATGAGCTGGGTGTACCCGCTCATATAAAAGGCTATCAGTATATCCGCACGGCGATTATGATGGTAGTGGAAAATATGGATATGCTCAATTATATTACAAAGCAGCTTTATCCCGAAATTGCCCATGCATATAACACAACGGCAAGCCGTGTCGAGCGCGCGATAAGGCACTCGATTGAAGTGGCATGGACAAGAGGTAAGCCGGAAACCATGAATGAGATTTTCGGTTATACAATTCATACGGGAAAGGGCAAGCCTACAAATTCCGAGTTTATTGCTATGGTTGCGGACAGAATAAGGCTGCAGATTAAATAAAGGCAATCGAAAAAGTAATTTTCATGAGAACTTCCCTGAGAAGAGTCGGACTGAGCATCTTTGCGGCAGATGCTCAGTCTGTTTTTTCGGAATTTAAGCCCTTGACAAAAGCCGAAAAAAATATTATACTTAATACTGTAAATTCGGCATAAAAGCTGTTTTCGGAAAGGAGCTAACAAATATAATGAAGCTTGATATCAGACACCCGGTTCACCCGGAGGATTCAAAACACTACACAACGGAGCAGTTAAGAGAAAGATACCTTATAGAAAAGGTGTTTGCGGCAGATGAGGTTTGTCTCACCTACAGCCATATTGACAGAATTGTTGCAGGCGGAGTTATGCCCGTAACGCGTGCGCTTTCTCTTGAGGGCGGAAAGGAATTCGGAACGGATTATTTCCTTGAAAGACGTGAGCTGGGTATAATCAATATCGGCGGCAAGGGCAAGGTTACTCTTGACGGCGAGGAATATATACTAAATCCGCGTGACGGTATGTATGTCGGCATGGGAACAAAAGAGGTTGTGTTTGAAAGCCTCGATAAGGACGCACCGGCAAAATATTACATAAATTCGTGTCCGGCGCATACAAAGTATCCTACTGTTCATATAGACATTACAAAGGCAAAAAAGGTTCCGTGCGGAACTGTTGAGGAATGTAACAAAAGAGTAATAAATCAGTACATTCACCCCGAGGTTATGAAATCATGTCAGCTTTCGATGGGACTTACTCAGCTGGAGACAGGCAGTGTATGGAACACAATGCCGTGCCACACTCATGAAAGACGTATGGAGGTTTATTTCTACTTTGACATGGACGATGATAATGTCGTATTCCACATGATGGGCGAGCCGCAGGAAACACGTCATATCATTATGCATAACGAACAGGCGGTTATTTCGCCGAGCTGGTCAATCCACAGCGGCTGCGGTACGAAGAATTACACATTCATATGGGGAATGTGCGGCGAAAACCTCACCTTTACCGATATGGACCATATACCCATGCAGGAATTGAAGTAAAAAAATAATCGGCATGGCACGAGGGGCTGTTTAAAAAGAGTGCGTTTTGCACTCTTTTTAAATGCCCTCCTTTTTTACGTTGGAAATGAGCAAAAAAAGGAAAAAGATTACGGTTTTTTGACAAATTTTGAAATGTCTTGACTATAGGTTAAAATCGTGTTATTGTATTAGTATATAACCAAAAATAATTACTTATTTATAATATAGGGGGAGAGTATAATGGATACGGACAGCCACAAGCAGAGAATGCAGGATATACAAAAAAGAAAGGCGGAGCGCAGAAAGAAGCAAATTTTCAAAAACCGATGCATAGCCGCAGTTTTTTGCGTGCTTGTTCTTGCGCTGCTTGTATTCGGAATTAAAAGCTGTGTTTCGGGAGTTATAAAAAGAGCGGAGGAGCGCAAAGCGGCTCAGGTTACACCCACTCCAGTACCCACAAACACACCTATCCCGAAGGATGCATCGGGAATAGCACAGGATTTCTTCAAAAAATCCGCTTTTGTCGGTAATTCATTTATCGACGGTATGGTTATTTACGATTTGGTAGACGGTGCGGACTATTTCTCAAAAATCGGTCTTAACGTAAAAACGGCAACAACGGAATCTACCGAAAACGGCAGTGTTCCCGTTATTGAGGAGCTTAATTCAACAAAGGTCTATGAAAAAATCTTTATGATGTTCGGCGAAAATGAGGTCGGCTGGCCAAATTCGGAAACATTTGTAAGCCAGTACAAAACTCTGGTAAAAAAAGCAAAGCAGTATCAGCCCGAGGCAAAAATCTATCTCCTTTCGATTACACCGATAACACAGGAGGAGTCCGACAAGGAAATAGACGGCACAACCAACGACAATATACGTAAATTCAATAAGCTTATCAAGCGTGTTGCGCAGGAGGAGGATGTTACGTACTGCGATATTTACAGCGCTGTGGTAAACAGTGATGGCGCTTTGCCCAAAGACGCGGCATCGGACGGAATACATTTCGGAAATGAATATTACAAAAAATGCCTGATATACATTCAGAAGCATTACGGTGACGGAAATTCGGATAACGGTACCGCATCGGAAAACAGTTCTTCATCAGATGAGTCGTCTTCATCCGGAAATTCGTCCTCGTCGGGCAGCAGCTCCTCGGGAAGCACAAACAAATCCTCATCGTCGGGCAGCTCGTCCTCGGGCAGCAGCTCGTCGGGAAGCACGAATAAATCCTCATCGTCGGGCAGCACGAATAAATCGGGAGGCTCATCCTCGGGCAGCAGCTCCTCGGGAAGTACAAACAAATCCTCGTCATCGGGCAGCTCGTCATCGTCAGGTAATACGTCCTCGGGAAGCTCATCATCGGGCAGCACCTCGTCGGGAAATTCGTCCTCGTCGGGCAGCACATCTTCAAGCGGTTCATCTTCATCGGGAAGCTCATCGAATGCCGCACCGTCAAAGTCACTTGACGATTAACAGAAAGGAATTAATAAATAATGAAAAAAACGATAACAGCAGTTATATGTGCGGCTTTATGCACCGCATTTATATCCGCCTGCGGCGGTACAAAAACAATTGATGCCGACACTGCGGCAAGCAAGCTGATGTCCTCCGGCATTTTTGCGGAGCAGCTTGAGGAGGTAAATACCTCTGTAGCAGAAAAGCGCCTTTCGCTGAATTCGGATGATGTTGAAAGCTGTAAGGCATATGCCGGCACAAAGGCGGTCGTGGACGAAATTGCAATAATAAAGGCGGTATCGCCGGACGCTGCCGCAAATGTAAAAGCGGCAATTGACAAACACCTGGAAACACAAAAGAAAAGCTATTCATCATACAGACCGGACGAAGTTCCGAAGCTTGATAATGCCGTTGTAATTACGGAGGGCAGCAGTGTAGCGTTTGTTGTGTCAAAGGACAGTGACAAGGCAAAGCAGATTGTGAAAGACTGCTTAAAATAATAGTAAAGGGTGTTTTGATTGTATTTTTCAAGCTTACTGTTCTTGTTTTTATATCTGCCGATTGTACTCGGAGGATATTATATATTGCCGCGAAAATGCAGAAATTTCTTTCTTCTGATTGTAAATCTGATATTTTACGGATGGGGCGAGCCTGTATTTATACTTATAATGCTCGTTTCGATTACGGTAAATTATATATTCGGTATTCTGATAGAAAATCACAGGCATAATGCGCGGCTGAAAAAGCTGTTTCTTGCCATTGCCGCCGTTATAAGTTTGGGTTTGCTCGCAGCATTCAAATATACCGGATTTTTAAGCGATATTCTGCGGCGTTTGCCGCTATTTGCGGCACTGCCGCGGATAAGTATTCCGCTGCCGATAGGTATTTCGTTCTATACCTTCCAGACGCTGTCCTATACGGTTGACGTATACAGACGCGATGTTCCGGCGCAGCGGAGTATTGTGGATTTCGGTGTTTACGTATCGTTTTTTCCGCAGCTGATTGCCGGACCGATTGTAAGGTACAAGGATATTGCGGGGCAGCTTGTGGCGCGGAAAGAATCGTTTGCAAAGTTTGCATCGGGCATACGCAGATTCAGCGTAGGTCTGGCGAAAAAGGTACTTATTGCAAACCAAATGGGACTCTTGTGGGATACTCTGCGTGATATGCCCGACGGCGGTATTATCTGTGCATGGACGGGAATTATCGCATTTGCTTTGCAGATATATTTTGATTTTTCGGGCTATTCCGATATGGCGGTCGGTCTGGGAAGAATGTTCGGTTTTGAATTTATGGAAAACTTTAATTATCCGTATATTTCAAAGAGCATAACCGAATTCTGGAGACGGTGGCATATATCGTTAAGCTCGTGGTTCCGCGATTATGTGTATATTCCGCTCGGCGGAAACCGATGCAGCGCCGCAAAGCATATATTCAATCTCTTTGTGGTATGGGGACTTACGGGCCTGTGGCACGGTGCAAATTTCAATTTCGTAATGTGGGGCTTGTATTACTTTGTACTGCTGGTGCTGGAAAAATATGTTTACGGCAGATTTCTGGATAAAATCCCGGTATTCGGTCACATATATGCGCTGTTTTTCATACTGATAGGCTGGGTTTTGTTCAGCTTTGAGGATTTCGGCGCACTTTCATTGCAGCTGAAGCATATGTTTACCGCAGGTTCTCAGCTTATAAGCAATGATGCGTTAAGCGTTATAATGTCATATGCGCCGCTTTTGGCGGTGTCCGTTCTTGCGTGTGTTCCGCTGTGGAGAAACATATATGCAAGACTGCATGAAATGAAATTTATGGGATTTGTCGAAATTCTGGCGGTGTGTGCCATAATGGTAATGTGTACGGCAGCACTGGTGAATGACAGCTACAATCCGTTTTTGTATTTTAGATTTTAATGAGGTGTTAATCTGTGTCAAAGCTTCGTGACAAGTTTTTGGTGATTATATTTGTCTGCATATTGGGTGCGGCGATGCTGTCGGTATTTCTGCTCCCGAAGCAGACAGTTTCCGTTAATGAAAAGCGTACTCTTGCATCAGCTCCGTCTTTTTCGGTGAAGTCTGTATTGAACGGAAGATTTGAAAAGGATACGGAGGAATTTATTACCGACCATTTTCCGCTGCGTGATAAATTTACGGGACTTAACGCATATGCCGCACTTTATACGGGGCAGAACGGCTCAAACGGTGTGTACCGCGGCAGTTACGGCTATCTTATTGACAAGCCGGCAAAGGCGGACTATGAACAGCTTGAAAAAAATATAACGGCGATGATGGACTTTACCGAAATGTCGGGTATTCCCTCAACGCTTATGATTGTTCCGTCGGCAGGGTATATTATGGATAATAAGCTTCCCGAAAACCACCTCACATATCATGACGGTGAGCTTATGGAAAAGGCGCATGATTTGTCAAAGGCGGTCATAGGCTATGTGGATTTGGAAAAACCGTTTACGGCGGCGAAAGAGGAGAGCAGTCTGTATTACAAAACAGACCACCACTGGACAAGCGAGGGCGCATATATTGCATATGTTGAGTATTGCCGTGAGATAGGCTTTGAGCCGCTGTGGGAATTTGACATCTCAAAGTATGACGGCTTTTTCGGAACAACATATTCAAAAAGCGCATTGTGGAACGAAAACGGTGATACGCTTGAAATATGGGATTACCCGTATGACGTAACCGTGCAGATTGAGGACGAGGAATATAAAAGCGAGCAGTTGTTTTACAGACATCATCTGTCCGAGGCGGATAAATATCCCGTGTTCCTTGACGGTAATCATGCGATTGAGCGTATAGTAAACCGCGGCAATGATTCGGGAAGAAAGCTGCTTGTCATAAAGGACAGCTATGCGCATTGTCTTGTACCGTTTCTTGCCAATCATTACAGTGAAATAGATATGGTGGATTTGCGCTATTATCTGGATCCCGTGTCGGAGCTTGTACGGGAAAATGATTACGAACGGATTTTGTATGTTTACGGCATAGGCAATCTGACGGAAAGCAATGATATATCAATATTACAGTAAATAAAAAATACACCTTAAAGGTGTATTTTTTATTTACCCTATCGGTCAGTCTTTCAGTTTAAGTGTACTTCCGTTTGAGGTTTTTGTTATTTCAATACCTGTGCTGATATTTTCTTTAAGAGCCTCAACGTGCGAAATTATGCCGACAACGGCATTAAAGTGATTCATAGCGCTTAAAATGGTAAGTGCGTCCGAGAGCGATGACGAATCGAGGGTGCCGAAGCCCTCGTCAATGAACATCGCCTGCATCTGCGTACCGCCGGACTGCGCACGCACCGCAGCGGAAAGTCCTATTGACAGACTCATCGCAACGAGAAATTTCTCGCCGCCCGACAATGTGGCTGCGGAGCGGTTTTTTGCGCACATATTATCATGCACATAAAATTCCAGGCCTTTAAGACGCGAATGGATACCCGATTCCGAGGAACGGTACAGGCGGTATCTTCCGCTGTGTACATTTTCGAGCAGTCTGTTTGCCTCATTTGTGACGGTGGTGAGCATAATGCCCAGAACATACCGCTGCAACCCTATACCGTTGTCGCCTCTAAGCCGCTTTGCAAACAGCATATTTTCCTCCGTTTTGGATAAACGGCTGTTAAGTGAGGAAATAAGCTTTTCAAGCTTAACATATACACCCGAAAGCTCCTTGTACCCGTTTTCGGCAAGCGCGGCATCGGATATGAGCCGGGAATTTCTGTTTTCCGCAGCGGCAAGTGCGGTGCGTATTGCAGCTATATCCGGCTTTTTCTGCCGTTTCAAGGCGGATTTCAGCTCCGAAATGTTTTTTGCAACGCTCTCTTTGTCGATTTTATGCTGTGTCACCTCCGAAAGGAATTTGTTTTTATTCTCCTCTGTAAGCATCGATGCGATAAATTCATGTTCATCGGAAAAATCCGACTTTTCAAGTGCATTTGTAAATTCCCGGTTTGCCGATGTAAGCTGCTGTTCTGCTTTTTCAAGCTCTTCCGCGTTGATTTTTTCAGTATTTTTAAGCACGGCGGCTTCCGTTTCAAGCTGCTTTTTTCGGGCATCAAGCTGTTTTGCGGTATCCTCGTATTTTTTAGTTCTTGCTTCAAGAGCTTGTATTGCGGATTTCAGCTCCGCCTCTGTTTTTATTGTGCCGTCAAAGCTCTTTTTTGCGGTGTTGTATTCCGCAAGCTTTTCGGAGGCGGCAATTTTAAGCGAGGTAAGCTTTGCGCGCTTTTCTTCAAGCTCTGCTGCGGTTTCGGAGTGCATTTTTGTTATTCTTTCAAGCTCCGCGCTGCACAGCTTTATACGCTCATTCATATTGTCAAGTGTTTGCTCCGTTATGTGCTCGTCGGACGTAATCGCCGGTGCGGGGTGCGAAATGCTGCCGCATACGGGGCAGGGACTCCCGTCCGTAAGCTGTGCGGCAAGCGAGGCGCACAATCCTGCCGTGTATTTCGCAAGCAATGCGGAGTATTCCGTATAGAGCTGCATTTTTTGCGTTTCGGCTTGTTTTTTATCCTCAAAAATCCGTTCAAGCCGCCGCTGTACTGCGCTGCAGTCTTTTTCGGCAAGCTTTACACATTTTTCGGCAGCATTGCTTTCCTTTGCGAGTGTGTCGGCGGCTTTGTATGCGTCAATCATGCCGGTCAGCGCCGATATGCGTTTTAAATCCGCCTCATAACCGCTTTTGCCCTTTTCATGCTCGTCCGTTTCGGTCTTTGCTTTCTCAAATTCCTTTGTGCCTGCCGCCGCTTTTTGACTGCTTGCCTGCAATGCTTTTGTGCGTTCGGATTTCTCCGATTTGGCGGCGGTAAGAGCATCATAGAGCGGTTTCAGCTTTTCCGCATTGTCGGAAGCCTTAATCCATTCCGACTTTTGCTCCGTTTCGGCATCACGTTCCGTCAGACGCGCGTATTCGTCCTCATATTTTTTTAGCGACATGAATTTTTCATATAATATATTTTGCTTTTCGGAGTTTGTTTTAAGCTTTTTTAAATCCTTTTTGCTTTCGGCAAGCCTGTTTTTAATTTCGGCAAGCTTTTCTTTATTTTCGTATAACAGTCTGTTCATATCGTCAAGACTGTCACAGCCGTATTCGTCAAGCATGCTTGCTGCCGCACTCTTTTCTTCGGTAAGCTCTTTCATCTGCGCAGAAATCCGTTCGTACAAAAGCTGTGCCGCCTTGCCCCATTTTTCCGTTCCGAACAGACTGGTAAGTATTTTTTCCTTATCCTTTGAGTTGGACGTCAAAAGACGTTCAAACTGTCCCTGCGGAAGAATTATGACCTGGCGGAACTGCTCGTATGTAAGTCCCAAAAGCGACTGAGCGGTGCTTTCAAGGTCGCTTTGACGCGGATTTTCAAACAGCGGCTCAAAAATACCGCTGCCGTTTTTCATAAGAACGTTTTGCGATACATTGAGGTTTTTCCGTCCGTATTTCAGAGTGCGTATGAATTTATATACTCTGCCGTGTATTTCAAATACAAATTCCACTTCGGTGTTCACGCTGTCAGGAGCGCTCAGACAGCGCATAGAGGTGAAATCCCCTCTGTTGCCGCCGCTGCTTTTGCCGTAAAGCGCATATGTTATCGCATCAAGTATCACGGTTTTGCCCGAACCCGTTTCTCCGCTTATCAGAAAAAGTCCGGCATCATTGAGAGAGGTGAAGTCTATTGTCTGTTCTTCAAGATACGGTCCGAATGCCGCGAATTTTATAAGTATCGGCTTCATTGCAGCTCACCTCCGTTTTCAGCATCCGAAAGAGCCTGCGCAAACAGCTCTTTGAAATCATTATCGGCCGTTTCGCCATAATTATCGTTAAAGAAAGAGTCAAGCATTTCGGACGGTGAAAGCTTTTCCATGTCATTTACATCTACGGAGATTGTGTCCGACTCGGCGGCGGCTTTCCCCGTTACCGCCAGAAGGTGCGGAAAGCCCGCGCTTAACGCTTCAAGCGCCTCAAGTCCGGCATAACCGTCGGTGATTTCGGCTTTTACATAATCATCGCAGGACTCGCTGAGTATTTCTTCAAGAGTTCCCTTTATTATGTGCATATCGTGTATCGGTTCAAGCGGAAGCAGCGTAACCTCCCCGGTGTCTGTGTCTATAAGATTAACGCTTTTATCCGTTTTGGCTTCACTGAACGAATATTTTACGGGTGAGCCGCTGTAATATACATGCTCGCATATTTTCTGCGGTTTATGCAGATGCCCCAGCGCCGCATAGTCAAAGCCTTTAAAAACCTCGTGCGAAACCATTGACGCAGTGCCTATAACGGCGCTGCGGTCGCTGTCGGAAAGCGCTGCGCCGCTTGCAAAAACATGCGCCATTATTATGTTAAAGCGTGACTTGTCCAAGCTGCCGAGCAGCTTTGAGCATACCGTATTTACCGCCGACTCGTAGGTTTTTATCTTTTCATCGGGATAAAGTGCGCGCACCTCGTCCGTGTTGAAATGGGGCAAGGGGTATATTGCGGCATTGCCTATAATAACGGGTTCAGTTTTGCGCGTCAGTCTGCCGGTAATATAAAGTCCCGATTTTTTCAAAAGCTCATGCATGGAGGAAAGCCGCGCGGCTCCGTCATGATTGCCTGCCGTTACAATAAGCGGTACGCCGAGCTTAAGGCATATTTCCGTTGCAATATCGTTGTAAAGTCCGATTGCTTCGCCCGTTGCCACGGAGCTGTCGAATACATCTCCCGAAACAAGCACGGCATCGGCATTGACGGTGTGTATCATTGAAATAAGCTCGTCTTTAAAGTGTTTTTGCTCCTCCAGCATGGAAAATCCGTGTACGGATATTCCCAGATGCCAGTCGGAGGTGTGTAGAATTTTCATGTCTGTATCCTTTCAAATCAAGAGTATGCATATAGTATATCATACTTTGCGTAATTTGTAAAAGCATATAAAGCGGCATTTCGGCATACGGTAAAATTTATTCACTTTTTTTCAAAAAAATACTTGCAAAGTGTAAAACTGTATGCTATAATAATTAGGTAGAAAGAAATTACATTCTACCCTTTTATCCTATACATAGCAAACGAAAAAAGCATCTTCCGCGAGGTGCTTTTTTTGTATATTTTTTGAAAAAAAGGGTTGAATTTGAATGAATAATAGAGTATAATGAGTGTAATTTGTTTAATTGGAGGAAGAATTATGCCAGTATTGGATATGCCGGTAAAAGAGCTTGAAAAATATATGGGAAGCTCGCCGAAGCCGGCTGATTTTGATGAATTTTGGGAAAAGTCGCTCGAGGAAATGAATTCGGTTGACCCGCAGGTAACACTGACGGAATCCGAGTTTAAATGCAAGGGTGCAAAGTGCTACGATATGTATTTTACGGGAGTACACGGAGCAAGAGTATATGCAAAGTTTATGCGCCCCGAAAATGTGCAGGGCAAAATCCCGGCGGTGCTTATGTTCCATGGCTACAGCGGTGACAGCGGTGCATGGAGGGACAAGCTCGGCTTTGTTCTTAGCGGCTGTGCCGTGTTTGCGCTTGACTGCCGCGGTCAGGGCGGAAAAAGCGAGGACGTGGGCGGTGTTTGCGGAAACACGCTGCACGGACATATCATAAGAGGTCTTGAAAATGATTCTCCCGATAAGCTGCTTTTCAGGGATATATTCCTTGATACGGCAGAGCTTGCAAAGATAGCAATGGATATGGATATAATAGATGAGGAAAATGTGTATGCGACGGGCGGCAGCCAGGGAGGTGCGCTCACAATCGCATGTGCCGCACTTGAACCGCGTATTAAAAAAGCCTGCACCACGTACCCGTTTTTGTCGGATTATAAGCGTGTGTGGGATATGGATATGGACGAAAGAGCATATGCCGAGTTAAAGGAGTATTTCAGACATTTCGATCCGCGTCATGAACGTGAGAACGAAATATTTACAAAGCTCGGTTACATAGATGTGCAGTATCTTGCTCCGCGCATAAAGGCGGAAACGATTATGTTTACGGGACTGCTCGATAATGTGTGTCCGCCGTCCACACAGTATGCCGCATACAACAGAATGACGTGCAAAAAGAAGCATATCCTTTATCCCGATTTCGGTCATGAGGGACTTAAGGGCGCCGATGATATAGTATTTGAATTTTTCTGCTCGTAAAGCACTGTGTATAAAACGCACTGTATAATAAATATTGAGGTAATCAAAAAAGAGCATATTGACATCACGTTGTCATACAGACTTTTTTCACATGCCTAACCTTGTATTACAGTTAAGGCAGGAAAGCCGAAATGCGGCTTTCCTGCCCATAAAAGCAAATATTCAGTCATAGAAAAAGCAAATTTACGGAAAAAGGCTCACGCTCCTTTAGGGTGCATTTTATGTATCGGGTATTATTTCAAATTTTTGTATTTTACGGAATAACTCATAGCCTCTGCCGCAAAGCGCGCAGGAATATATGTACGATTTTCGGATATAACGGCGGCAGAATCCATTTCAGTGACAGTATCATTTACTTTCATGATACTGCTTCCGGGTGTCAACGTGATTTTTATATCATCGGGAGATGTAAGCACGGCGCTTTCGCCGTTCCAGTCCACCGTACAGCCGAGCGTCTCCGCAACGGCACGTATGGGTGTCTGTGTACGGCTGTTTTTATCGACAAACGGTTTTGCGTCAGGGAAATTTACAATTTTGCTGCCAACGCGGATATTTAACTGCCCGTTTACGGATATAACCTCCATAATGCCGTCACGGTCCGGAAGCTGTGACAAAATGTTATTTTTTTCATAATATGCAGCTGTTTCCCGACTGACCTTGTCTTTATCGTACATACTCTCTTTTACTTCAACAAATTCCGAACCGTATGCTTTTGCATATTTTTCTGCCGATGAGTCTTTAAATCCGTATATTACAGTTTCGCCGCCGACTGCTCTGTTGTCAATACTGATTACGCTTTCGGGAATGTAAAGTTTTTGTTTAGGTAAATTTTTATCACGATAATAATACTTATACGCAAATGCACCGGCACCGATTGATGTTACGGTATCGGGTAAAATGATTTCTTCAATATTCGGACAGCTGCTTACGGCATGCTCTTTAATTGTTTTCAATCCGTCGGATAAGATCATTTTTTTCAAACCGCTGCAATTATAGAACGCATTTTCGGTAATTGAAGTCATTTTTGGGGGAATAACAATATCTTCTATCAGCTCATTATTTGCAAATGCAAAAAAGCCTATTTCTGTGACATTTTTCGGAATTATAACATTTTTCAGATTTTTACAATAATTAAATGCATATGTACCGATAGATTTTAAACCTTGGGGTAGATATATGTTTTCAAGCATGCCATCATACATAAAAGCACCTTCGGGTATTGCTTCCAGATTGTCGGATAAAACAACATCGGATAAATAGTCACAATGTGAAAATGCATATTGTCCGATGGATTTTACACTGTTGGGTAAGCGTATTTCCGATATTGAGGTATTTGCGAAAGCAAAATCGCAGATATTCTGCACGCCGTCCTCTATAATAATTTCGGTGATAGCTGTGGAATTATCATTTTTTTGCCACGGTATATTTAATATATCGTTATCCCCGTCATGATAATTATACATTTCGCCGAAACCAAAAATTTTCAAAGTACCGTTATCCGAACGTGACCAGTACATATTTTTGCCGCACATTCCGCTCCCCTCCTTCGGCAAAGGATTTGAGCCGACAGTGGCGGCATTTGTACCGATAGCTGTTATAAATAGTAATACAGTTGCCAAAAGAACAGATATAAGCTTTTTCATGAATATGTCCCTCCCAAATAGCTGTTTATTCAAGGTGTTTTGCACTTCTCTAAAGACGCCTTATACTACTATAAACAATTTCCAATATGAAAATTCTTCAAATTTTACATTTTTTGACGATTTATAGATTTAATTTATATAATATG
>CAJKHT010000073.1 GCA_905199755.1 uncultured Eubacteriales bacterium
AATGGAAAAGGGATAATTCAAAGGAATACCCTAAAATTCACCCCACGCAAAAGCCGGTATCTGTATTAAAAAGACTGATAGAAATATTTACAGATGAGGGTGATGTTGTTATAGACCCTGTTGCCGGAAGCGGTACGACATTAAGAGCGGCGGCGGAGCTGGGACGGAATGCATACGGATTTGAGATACAAAAGGATTTTTATACCAAAGCACAGGAGCAAATGTTAAAGAATATTAAATTCTACAGACAGGAAAGTTTGATTTAAGTGTATAGGAGGGCAATATGACGGTTAAGGAATGGCTGAACAAAGGCAGAAAGATAAACATTGAATTACAGCAGTTGAGAGAGGAACGCAAACAGGCGTTTGATTTAGCCTGTAATTGTACCTCATGCCCCTCCGGTGAAAAGGTGCAGAGCAGTCAGAAAAATACAACCGACATGAAATATGCGGCTTATACTGAATATGCGTCAATTATAGACCAAAAGGAATTTGAGCTGCTTGTACACAGAAGCCGTATGCGCAGAATGATTAATATGCTGGATAACCCTACATACAGGACTTTACTTTCACTGCGGTATATTAATTGCAAGACATGGGAGCAGATTGCAGAGGATATGCACTACAGTTATGTGCATATAGTACATAGATTGCACCCTATGGCTTTGAATGAAGTTAATAAATATTATCTTGAATAATGTAATAGAATGTAACATAGTTTCCGTGATATAATGTAAAATGTGGAAAGGTACAAAAAAAGTTTTTGTATACGGGTTTTCATAACATGATTCCTTTTTGGATTTTTCGGAATAAGCGTACACAATCGGGTGTGCGCTTTTTTCGTGCATTATTGTTTTCGGGAGGTGAGGAAGAAAAATGTCAAGAGGACATCCGAGGAAATTTAAAAGCGGTCAAGAGTTGATTAATTTATTCAGTGATTTCTGCAATGACATAGTAGCAAGTGATTACGACCGCATACCATCGCAAACAGAGTTTTGCAAATGGCTTGAACAGAAGAAAGCGGAGACAGACCGCAAGACAATATACAATGCGCTCAATAAATACTTCCCCACTGTAAAAAAGGATTTTGAGCGGTTGCAAAGCGACTTAATCGCACAGGGCGGAATGCTCGGCAAATATCAAAGCACCATGTCCATATTCGTGCTGAAAAACTGGTGCAAATGGGCGGACAAGCCAACGGAGGAAACAGACACAGGCAATGACAAGCTTGTACAGAGCATAGAACGCTTAACGGATATAATCGCAACTCCGACAACGCAGAGAAAGGTTGAGGACTTTGAATGATATAGCGCCTTTAAGTGAAAATCAAAAGCAATATTTACGCAGAGTAAAAAGCAGCTGGTTCAATGTGGCAGAGGGCGGAAAACGCGGAGGTAAAAACGTATTGAATACCCTCGCTTACTGTCTGACGATTGAAAACCACCCCGACAGGCTGCACCTTGTGGCAGGGGTAAGCCAATCAGCCGCAAGCATAAACATACTTGACTGTGACGGCTATGGACTTACAAACTATTTTGAGGGGCGATGCCGAGAGGGCAAGTTTAAGGATAAAAACTGCGTATACGTAAATACGGCAACGGGTGAAAAAATAATCCTTATTGCCGGCGGCGGCAAAAAGGGCGATGAACGGTATATCAAGGGAAACACATACGGAACGGCATACATAACCGAAGCGAACGAGTGTGCGGAAAGCTTTATCAAAGAAGTATTTGACCGTACATTATCATCGAATGACCGTAAAATATTCCATGATTTGAACCCGAAAGCACCGACACATTGGTATTATTCCGAAATACTGGAATTTCACGAAAAAGCACAGGCAAAGGACAGAAGCTACGGCTACAATTACGGACACTTTACAATAGCGGACAATCTGAGTATATCCGATGAAAAGCTCCGCAAAACGCTCACGACCTACGAAAAGGGCACAGTATGGTATGACAGGGATATAAAAGGCTTACGCAGAACGGCGGACGGCATTGTATTCAAGGGCTTTGCAGAGCATACGGAAAATTATATTATATCTGCAAAGGAAATGCCCAAAGGCTTTAAATGGGCGGCGATAGGCTTTGACATAGGCGGCAATGGCAGTGCTTATGCCATGACGTGTGCGGCGCAGGGTTATGACGGAGTTGTATATATATTGCGCAGCAGAAAGAAGCAGGCACAGGAGCTGCCGATGTCGGAGGTTGAAAGCTTTGTATTTGATTTTATAGACGGCATAGAAAAGGATTACGGCTTGCGTGTAACGGATATAAACTGTGACCATTCGGACGTTATTATAAACACGCTTAACGAAAAGCGTTATATATTCGGGAAAACATACAAACCGCCGTTGGAGGACAGACCGTTTCTGTTTTCTCTGCTTATGGCGCAAGGGCGGTTCAAGCTTGCACAGGGCGAATGCGATGACTTGATAAACGAGTTGCAAAACTTAGTTTATGACGATAAAGAGGAAAAGCCGATAGTGCTTGATGACGGAAGTATGCAGATTGACACATGGGACAGTCTGACATATGCGGTGTCGGGCGATTGGCACTATTTAAACGAGGGGTGATGATTTGAAAGACGTATTAAATACATTTTGGTACAATCTTATGCAGCGGCTGAACAACAAAATAAATCAATATCTAAACAAACATTCGGACAATAACAGAGAAATGGCGGCAGCGGATATGGATAAAATCAATTTTTTTCTTATGGTTTTAAAATGCGTATTAAATCGTGTGCTGATGGATTGCAAGTTTGATGTCATATCGGGCAGCACACAGGCTGACCCGCTGAAAGAGGCGGTTAAAAACTTAAATGACAACGCATACAAAATCGGCGGCTATATGCTCGGCGGCTCAAACACTCCCGATAACAAGTCGGAATGTTGGGCGATACTGATTGACAAGCAGTGCGGCATACATCATTTTATGAGCGGCAGTGAAGTATGTATAACGGCAAAATCGGGCGAACACATAACCGACTGCTATATGATATGGAACAGTGTAATGTACAACAACAAGCCATATTTGCTGTGCCGCCGTCATACACTCGATGATAACGGCACCTTGACAATACGGTTTTTTATTGCCGATGAAACGGCAAGAGAAGTAAACGCTGATATCCCCGAATGGAACAGCTTTTTATATATGTTTGACGATGAGGGCGCAAGACAGCGAAAGACGATTGTTATTCCCCATGCGAATCATATCGGGTTCGGGCGGTATAAATCGCCTGTGCTGTGTCTGACGGACGATACATACGGAAAGGCATTAAATTTCGGCTGCGGAAAAATAGAGGAACAGCTACAGCATACGCTTGACATGATACGTCTTGAATTTAAGGCAACGCAAACAAAGCTGTTTCCCGATGAAAGCATTGTAAGAAAGTACGACAAAAACGGCAATCCGCTTAAAGCATGGGTTATGGACGAATACATATATCCGACAAAGCCGAAGCTGAAAGACGGAAACGTTACAAAGCTTATAGATTACTTCTCCCCCGAAATACGTACAAGTGCATATTTCGGCTTGCTTACACAGCAGTTGGAGCAGTATCAGGCAATAATGGGTGTGCAGGAGCTTATAACGCATGAGCAGACCACAAACAGCGCAACGGCAACGGAGATTAAGAGCAGTAATATAAATAACATCGCACTTGAAAAGAGTATCAGAGCGGCAATATCAAAGGGCAATGAGGAAACCTTAAAGGCTGACGGACTGTATTACGGTATACGTGAGGATTTGTGGAGCTATGACGAAACATGGAAAGACATTTACGAGGACGAACAGCAAACCTTGCAGAATAATATTACAATGGTTAACAGCGGCGGACAGTCACAGAGGGATTTAATAAAATATTGGTTCCCGACATTTACCGATGAACAGGTTGATGAAAAGCTTGCGGAAATCAATGCCGAAAAGGAAAACAACGTAAACAAAGGTATAGAGGATATGCTCAATATGTGAGGTGCGGCAGATAAATGTACAATCCCGAAAAATTAGAGAAATACGCACAGATAATATATGACCGCTACGAATATTTCAACAATTACACGCTTGAAACGATTGCAAGGCGCATAAAGGCAACGGGGCAGTTGTCGGCGGCAGACCGACAGGCATTGAAGAACATAGCCGACATAACGGGCGATATGGACGCAATCACAAAAAAGCTTGCGGAAATTACCCGAATGAACATAGCCGATATTGAAAGGATATATACGCAGGTTGTAACGGACGGTGTAAATACGTATAAGCCGCTGTATGATTTTAAGGGCATGAATTTTGTGCCGTTTGAACAAAATGAATTTGCGAAACAGCTTGTACGAAACTGGGCAATACAAACATCGGAAACAATGCTTAATTTAAGCCGTACGAAAGCGCTATGCTTTGATAAGACGGATATATTCGGCAATGTAACGGGAAGTATACCGCTTGAGGGGGCTTTTGAAACGGCAATTTCGGAGGCGGTGCAGGCGGTATCGAGCGGTACAGCGGATTTTAATACGGCAATGACAAAAACGATTGAAAGGCTCGGCGGCAGCGGTGTAAAGGTCCAATATGCAAGCGGTGTCAATCGTTCGCTGTCTGTTATGATACGTCAGAATATTCTGTACGGTGCAAAGCAATCGGCACAGGCATATGATGAATATATCGGGGAAAAGTTAGATTGTGACGGCTTTGAGGTGGACGCACACAGCGGCTGCCGACCGACACATGAGTTTATGCAGGGTAAAATGTATTCGTATAACGGCGAAAAGACCGTTGACAATGTGACCTATGAGGACGGTGCGGATGCCTTAAAGGCTTTGAATGATTACGGCTGTCTGCACTTTAAAACCGATGTTATATTGGGTGTTTCCTCCCCGAGGTATTCCGATGAGGAATTGGAGCAGATACGCAGGGAAACAAAGGAATTGCTTGAATATGACGGCAAGAAGAAAACGCTTTACGAATGGAAGCAGACACAGCGTAAAATCGAAAGGTCGGTACGGACGGAACAGCAAAAGGCAAATATGTTCAGAACTGCCGGAAACAATATAAAAGCCAAGGAGTGTGAAGCAAGGGTAAAAGCCTATCGGAATAAATATGATGATATGTGCCGTAAGGTCGGACTTACACCGCACCTCGAAAGAATGAGGGTGTATAACGGTGTTGACAATTTCGGTAAAAGTGGTATAATTGAAAGAAAAGGATTGCCCGAGGTACAAGATGTGCATTACATAGGAAAAATCGATAGAAATATTTATAAATGCGTGACGGACAAAAAAATTCTTACCGACGATGTCGTTATTACGAATAATCGAATAGAACATATAATTGAACGCAGAGGACAAAAGTTTTACGATAAATACAACGGTATATTTTCGGAAATTATATCAAATCCCGATTATATATTCAAAGATAAAATGGAAAATACGGCTATTGTCTGCAAACAATGTACAGCTGATGAGGTTTCTATAAATATTGTGCTAAGATTAATAGTTGAGGGTGAAAACGAAAATTATAAAAATTCCATTATTACCGCAATCGGAGAAAGCAATAAACGATTTGAACAGAGGTTAAGAAATAATAAAATATTGTATAAAAACATTGACAAAAAGGGATAATTGTGATATTATAAACATATAGTAAAGTTGTCTGTTTGAGGTGGTAAATTTCGTAGCGACCACGCGCCGATGGTACGACAAGAGATATAATCTCTGAGAGATGCAGGAGGATGCTACGCCTGCCAAACAGCAATGTGGATAAAGGGATTGCATATGCAGTCCCTTTTCTATACCCAAAATTCAATAAATCAAGAACAGTTTACACTGTTCTTTTTTTATACATAAAATTCGTCAGATGATAAGACGTAAAACAGTCAAGTCGCGTGGGCGATACCACGTAAAAAAACGTAGACAGGAGAGGAAAAACATGAAAAGAGAAGAAATCAAGGCAATTTTTGCAGACGCAACCGCCGAGCAGCTTGATGCTGTGATGAAACTGAACAATGCGGACATTGAAAAGGACAAAGGAAAGCTTACGGCGCTTGAAACCGAATTAAACGAGAAAAAGACAGCCTTTGATAACCTTACTACCGAATTTGAGCAGTTAAGGGCGAGCAATGCAAGCGCGGAGGACTACAAAACAAAGTTCGAGGACTTGCAAAAAGACATTGCTGAAAAGGAAAAAGCCGCCAAAGCAGAAAAGGAAAAAGCGGAACGGGAAGCGAACATTTTAAGCCGATACGAGGCGGCGGCGGTCGGAAAAGACGGCAAACCGCTTGAATGGTCGCACGAAGCTGTAAAAGCCGATTACCTGCGCAAATTTACCGAAGCGTTATCCGATAAGGATAACGAGGACAAATCTGACACGGACATTTTTAATGCGCTTACAAAGGACGATGGCGGAGCATTTAAAACACCCTCCGCACAGAATGTATTCGGCGGTGCCGGCGGTATATCCGGTGAAGCTTTTGACGATGCAAAAATAAATGCAATTATGGGAATAAAATAAGGAGTGAATTAAATGGCAAACAGTATAGCATTATTTAAAAAGTATATTGACAAAATAGATGATGTTTTCAAACAGAGTTCAAAAACAGCAATTCTTGACGGTGATAACACCCTCGTACAGATGGGTGCAAACACAAACGAGATTGTTATTCCGAAAATATCCATGGACGGTCTGGGTGATTATTCGCGCAACGGCGGATATTTGGACGGAGACGTTACACTCACGCATGAAACCGTAACATTCAACTACGACAGAGGGCGTGCATTCACCGTTGACAACATGGACAACGAGGAGACGGCAGGCGTAGCATTCGGCAGACTGGCGGCGGAGTTCATAAGAACAAAGGTCGTTCCCGAAATGGACGCTTTCAGATTTGCACAGTACGCAGGCACAACGGGGATTTCAAAGGTATCGGCAGGCGCAACGCTTTCAACGGGTGCCGATGTTATCAGCGCATTGAGAGCGGCAACAAACAAAATGGACGAGGACGAGGTTCCGGCAGAAGACCGTATATTGTTCATCACCCCTACCGTTGACGGACTTATACAGGACATGGACACAACAAAGTCAAGAGAGGTCATGGGAAGATTTTCGCAAAAGGTGCTTGTTCCGCAGACGCGTTTTTATACCGCTATTACACTGTATGACGGCAAAACGGACGATAGCAGCACAAGCGGTGCCAATCAGAAAGCAGGCGGCTATGTAAAAGCGTCAACGGGAAAGGACATTAATTTCATGGTAATTCATAAGCCTGCGCTTTTGCAGTATACAAAGCACACCGTTTCAAAGGTAATTACACCCGAGGAAAACCAGACAGCGGACGCATACAAATTCCCGTACCGTGCGTATGGTCTTGCCGATGTTTACGAAAATAAGGCTGCCGGAATATATCTGCATCATAAGGCATCGTAAGGAGGGATTATTATGAGAACAATAGGACTTGAATTTTACGATGAACCCGAGGTAACCGCTTCCGAAAATGAAACAAGCGGAAATGATAAACCCAAAGCGGAAATTTCCGAAAATGAAACAAACGGAAAGCAATCAAAGGGTACAAAGAAATAATTACGAAAGGCGGCTATTGCAATGTACTTAACCTATATAGAATATATGTCGGCAGGCGGCACAGTCAGCGATACGGCATTTAAAACACTTGAACGCAAAGCGGAGTACCTTATAAATTCACAGGCAAACGGGCAGACGGGCAAACGTATAAGCAAGCTGGCGGAGCTGCCGCAGGCAGTAAAAGACTGCGTATTTGAGCTTATAGAGCATATGTCCGTCAATACCTTTGATGGCTCTGCTGTTAAAAGTGAGAGCCAGTCGCAGGGAGGCATAAGCGAAAGCTATACATATTCAAGGCTTACCAAGGAAGAAGCGGATTGTGCGGCAGAGGATATTATATATACATATCTGTCTTCCGTTATGCTGAATGGCGTATCAATTCTGTACAGAGGTGCATGCATATGAGTCTGACAAGCCTAAGGAACAATACTTTTACCCTTATAAATCAGATACCGCAATCGGAAAATGAGCCGAGAAAAACCGCATGGATAAAACACACCCTGCCCTGCTGCGGTAAGATTGACGGCTTATACGATAAATCAAGCAATCAGATGTATTATAAATCCAATACGTGGACGGCTTATATAAATTGTTGGAAAGCATATAAGCCGCCGCATTGGATAAACGGCGGATATTATTCATTATCAAAAGCCGATAAGGCAAATGCATATACTGTCGGTATCGGTGATTTGCTTATATTTGCGGATATTCCCGATGATGTGCCGAAAACGATTGCGGAATTTAATGCTTTGCGTGATAAATATAGAGATTGCGGCGGTGTCGTAACAGGATGTGAGGTATATATTAAGTATAAGCCGGACGGCAGCCCATGGAAAACAAATCATATCGAGGTGATAAAGGCATGAGTAAACAGACAAGCATAACCGAATGGCTGATGAACTGCCCCGAATTGGCATCACTGTATAACATATCTGCGGAGGAGCAGGACGGAGCGAATATTATATTCCCGATAGGTTCAAGCACAAGGCGCAGCATATCGGACACTGTTGATGTTACGGGAGGTTACGAAGCAAACATAATGCCGTCTGCAAGTGTTTATGAGGAATATCAGATAAATTGCTATAAATATCTTGCAAACAGCGACAATGCGTATAATGTAATGCGTATTGAGGAAGCAGAAGCGGTTATCGACTGGATAAACGAACAGGACGAGAAGCAGAGCTTCCCCGATATGAACGGTAAAAAGGTTGTAGCGGTCGAAACGCTGCCGTTTGTGCCGCAGATACGTTTTGCAGACCCCGAAACGGGGATTGTGTGTTATTACATTACGCTGCGCATAACGTATGTAAATACGGCTGTGGGAAGGTCGGTATATTATGGCTGACAGCTATATAAAGGTTAAGCTTGATATACCGAGAATTTTGAATAAGGTTGAAAATGATGATTTCGGGTTATTTCTTTCAAAGGAATGGAAAAGGCTTGTAAATCCGTATACCCCCCACCGAGAGGGAACAATGGAAAACCTTGTATTATACAGACCGTTTGAATTTACATATGTATCGGAGTATTCGCATTATATGTATAACGGTGAAATATATGCAGACCCCATTTTTAAAGCCGGAGGATTTACAAACAACGGCGGCATTGATTGGTTTAGCCGAAAAGATGTAAAGAAAATACCATCGGGCAGAAAGTTTAATTATCGAAAAGACCAAAACCCACAGGCAACAGACCATTGGGACAAAGCCGCAGAACAGGCAGGGCAAAAGGAAAAGCTGATAGAATCGGCGAACAAATATTTACACATGAAATAAGGAGGATTTTAAAATGCCGGGAGCAACAGATTTTAACGTAGGAAGCGGTGTGAAAGCACCGCGTAAATTATTAATGACATTTGTAAATGTCGGAACAAGTTCCGCAAAGGACTGGGAAATAGTCGGAAAGGGAGTTGAGGAAAGCGCAATAGAGCTCAACCCGAATACAAACACCGTAACCGATATTACGGGAGTAACCGAAACGGCGGTTGAAAAATGGGAGCCGAATCAGTCGTTTGATCCGAACACGGTCAGAGGCGGTTCAAAGCTTAATTTTGCATTACATAAGATTTGGCAGGATAAAACACCCGAAAAGCTTTCACAGTTTGAAGTACTGCTTGTATATGCATATATAGGAGCAGGTTCAACATTTGAAGCGGAATTACAAAAAAATTGCACGATTAATATTACATCGCTTGGCGGTTCGGCTTATGTTGATATGCCTATCGAAATATCGTACTCAAATGATATAACAAAGGGAACAGTCACATTTGAGGATGGTTCCCCAACATTCACAGCGGCAGCGGCATAAATATGAATATCATTACGCAGGGCGGGAAACCGCCTTGCGTAATTTATGGGAGGAAGTTATAATATGGCACATAAAATAACACTTAACAGCGGATTAGAGAAATTTGAAATAGAATTTAAAGACAGAGGTGAAAAGGCGGAATTTGCATTTAACCCGTCAGACCCCGATTTGTCCAAAAGACTATTTGAAGCACAGAAAATAATTGACGAAAGAACAAAAGAAGTAAAGCAGTTTGAAACCGATGAAAACGGCATGCCCGTAGCCGATAGCTGTATGGAATATCTAAACAGTATTAATCAAGTCGTGTATGATGCGATTGATTATGCGTTCGGTAATAAGATAAGTGATGTTGTGTTCAAGTACTGCAGTCCTTTTGCTGTTGTAAACGGTGAGTATTACATCTGGAGCTTTATCAACGGAATAACACCGGTATTGCAGGACATAATCGGAAAGGACAGAAAAAAGGCATCGGATAATATGAATAAGCACCTTGCCAAATATACAAAGAAAAAATGATTAATTATGATTTGCCGATAACAGTAACGATTGACAATACAGAATATCCGATTAACCGGAAAGGCGATTATCGTATGGTTTTGGACGTTATATCGGTTCTTAATGATGACAGTCTGAACAAAAAAGAAAAAGCATATACGGCAATGTGTATATTCTACGATTTCAATATACCGCAGAACGCACAAAAGGCAATGGACGAAATAATCAATTTTATAAATTGCGGGGACAGTGAGGACGAAGAACAAAAAGAACCTCCGATTATGGACTGGGAGCAGGATTTTTCACTTCTGATATCGCCTATAAACAGAACACTGGGACAAGAAATACGCGCAATGAGGTATTTACATTGGTGGACTTTTATAAGTGCATACATGGAAATAGGTGATTGTATGTTCAAGACTGTTGTGGATATACGCAGGAAAAAGCGAAAAAATAAAAAGCTTGATACCGGAGAACGTGAATTTTATGCAAAAAACAAGAGAAAGGTTGATTTAAAGGTCAAATTCGATGATGAAGAAAAAGAATTTTTCAAGCAATTAATCGGAGAATAATCAACCGCAAAAATTTTCTTGCAAATTCCGACATGAAATGATATAATACCAATGGGTAAGACTGAAAACAGTGTAAAAGCTGGGCGGTTATGCCACCCCATATATTTCTGATTAGTAATAGTCGGGAACGGAGGTGGTTACAATGAGAAAACATATATTGAGAGTATTTGTACTTACAATTATTTTTTTATTTGTATTTACTGTAAAAGTAAAATAACGCCAGCCGACCAAAGCAATGACGTTATTTTATAACAAATTTCTTTTGGCATAACCGTTTGAGGTCTTGCCTTTTTCTATAATTATTGTAACATTTTCAAAACGGATTGTCAATAAATTTTTATAAAAAACTGCGTTAAAAAACGCGGTTTTTTTGTGTGAAAAAATGAAAGGGGGGTTAAAATGGCGCGCGGAGACGGAACAATAACACTCTTAACAAAGGTCGATACAAAAGGCATTGAAAGCGATGCCATGAAATTGGCAAACAAATTTAAGGTTGCTACTCACGAGGTAGAAAAGCAAACCGCAAAAATCGAAAAGCTTAAACAGCGGCTTGGAGAACTTAACAGCGGCAATGCTGCTTTATCGGATAAATCAATCATAAAACAGCAGGCGGAATATGACAAGCTTATTGCAAAGCTTGACGAATTAAAGGCAAAGGAACAGTCGCTTGCAACGGAACAAACCAATATATTTTCAAGACAGATAACAGGCGATAAAGACAGATTGCTTGAACAGTATTATTCCGGTTCGATAGGAAAAGTCGGAGGACTATATTTCAGTACCGAGGATGCGGCGCAGCTGACGCAGATAAAAACGGAATTATCCGCCGTAAGAGATGAGATTGAAGCAACAACACCGCAGGCTGAAAAAATGGGTGTTGCCTTAAAAAAAGCCGTAGGAGCGGCAACACAGCAGGAGATTGTAAAAACCACCAATCAGCTTACGGAGGAAGAAATAAAGCTCGGCGGATTAAAAGCGAAAGCGGCAGAAGCGGGCGAAAAGCTTAAAAACGGCATGAAAAGAACGCAAGCCGCC
Source organism: uncultured Eubacteriales bacterium (assembly GCA_905199755.1). Taxonomy (GTDB): domain Bacteria; phylum Bacillota; class Clostridia; order UBA1381; family UBA1381; genus UBA4716. The sequence continues at coordinate 11,980 of CAJKHT010000073.1, forward strand.
GCTTTGCAAACGGGTCGGGGATTTAATAAAATGGGTCAAAAGCTGCTTGGAATAGGCAAAAGCGTATTTGTATTTTCTGTTTTGACAAGAGCTTTAAGCAATATCAGAACCGCAATTACCGATGTTTTGATGTCCGATGATAAGCTTAGAAATTCCGTAAATCAATTAAAAGCCGCCTTTTGGGTGGCATTTGCACCGATTTATGACTTTGTTATTCCTGCATTAAGAAGTTTTATAGGTTATGTGACGCAAGCGGTAGTAATGCTGGAAAAGCTTTTTGCAAAATTAAGCGGTAAATCTTTCAGCGCTATGGTGTCACAGGGGAAAAGTCTACAGCAGCAGACATCACAGTATAAACAGCTCCGGTCGGGCGGAAAAACCGATGAAGAAAAAGCTATTGAAAAGCGGATAAAAGCCATTGAAAAAGAAAATAAAGCACTGCAAAAACAAAAGAGAGCAAAGGACAAGGCACAAAAACAGCAGGAAAAATCCGATAAACTCGCTTTAGCGAATTTTGATGAGCTTAATCAATTAACCTTTGATAAGGATGATAATGAGACAGAGGAATTGGACGATAAAATAGAAAAAAATGATGATATAATCGACCAATTACAGGAGCAGCTTGATTTAATTCAAGAGCAAAAAGAAGCAATGCAGGAGGCAAATGAACTGTCGGGCAAGGATTTTGACAGTCTTGAAAAAATGGACGTCAGTCCAATATCGGAAACAATGATTGAATTAATGAAGCTTGCCGGAGCTTCGCTTGTTGCAATAGGACTTATATTAATGTTTGCAGGGAATATAGTTTGGGGATTAGGCTTCATTATTGCAGGAGCGGCAATATTCGGAGTGGCAATGCAGGCAGAGCAGCAAAGTGACCCCACGAAAACACCGCAGGTGCAGCTTGCGGAATTTGGGGAATATTTAGGCGGTGTTTTGGCAGTACTCGGTGTAATATTAATCTTTTTCGGTCACATTCCGTTGGGTATAGCTTGCTTAATAGCAGGTATTGCGCTGTTCAGCGTAAGCAGAGCAACTTTGCAGGAGAATGGAATAACCACTAAGATAGAAACATTTTTACAAGAAAATGCGGCACTGATTGTAGGCGTATCTTTGGCATTGCTTGTTTTGGGAATAATACTCTTATTTACTCCGGCTTCACTGACTTTAGCTCTGGGATTGATAGCTGCCGGTGTTGTAGGTCTGGTAACGGAAGCAGTATTGAATTGGGGTTACATTAAAGAAACGGTTGGCAACTTCTTTGAAGAACACAAAGCGTGGATTATCGGACTGTCTGCGGCATTACTGGTGTTGGGTATTATTCTTGTCGCAACGGGTGTAAACATTCCTATCGGAATAGCTATGATTGTAGGCGGCATTGCAGGACTTGTTACGGAGGCGGTTTTAAATTGGAACTACATCAAAGAAACATTAGAGCAATTTTTTGACGAGCATAAAGCGTGGATTATTGCGGTGTCGGGCATGTTACTGATTATGGGTATTATTCTTGTCGCAACGGGTGTAAACATTCCTATCGGAATAGCTATGAT